>NZ_JBIAHP010000033.1:0-2663 GCF_042870715.1 Streptomyces sp. NPDC006463
CAGAAAGGCCGCTTGCAACCCGGCCCGGAATTCGGCCGAAGCACCCGCACGTCAGGCGGCGGAGGAGGCCGGACAAACTCCGGAAAGAATTCCCCACCCAGCACGCTCCGCTCCCCCAGCGGTTCCAAGTCGCCGGGCGCCTCCGGATCCAAGACGCCCACCAAGGGTCCTGGCGGGGCCTCTGGCGGCCGTACGCCCTCGCTGGGCACCGGCGGGCGCGGAGGCGGCAGCGGAGGCAGCAGAGGCGCCCTGGAGTCCTCCGGGACAAAGGGCGGCGGAAAGCCCGGAGTTGGGGGCGGAAAGACCCCGACAACCGGCACGAAGAACAGCTCCGGAAGCCTCTCCGGAGCCGTCCGCGACCGGGCCGCCGACCGGATCCGCAACGGCCCCAAGCCGAAGAACGGCACCGGCACTTCAGGCACCTCGGGCAAGTCCGCCGGGGGCGGCGCCGCACCGTCCTCCGGCTCGAAGCCGGGCCGCGGGTCCGGGTCGAAGACCAGCCCGTCCGGATCCAAGCCCGCCACGGGCTCGGGGACGAAGCCCGGCGCCGGCACGGGGACGAAGCCGGGCTCGTCCCCCACGAAGCCCGGGACGGGCAAGGGCACGAAGCCCGGTTCGTCCGGGACGGGTTCGAAGCCGGGCCGCAAGCGGCCGTCCTCGCCCGCGCCCTCCAAGGGCCGCAAGGGCAAGGGCAAGGGCAAGAAGAGCGGGCGGAAGCCGGGCGCCGGCGGCCCCCCGAAGCGCACGGGCAAGGGCCGGGTCACCCTCCCGGCAGCCATCGCGGCGGAATCGGAGCGGCGGCTGAACAAGCGCCGCAAGCACCTGACGCCGGTCCTGACCACGGTCCCCAAGGGCAAGAAGAAGGGGAAGAAGACGACGGCCCCGGCCGGGACGGCGACGCCGAGCGGGCCGAAGGTCGACCTGACCAAGAAGCCCAAGCCCGGCACGAGCACACAGGGCGGCGCGGCGAAGCCGAAGGTCAGCCTCACGAAGAAGCCCAAGCCCACCACCGCGGCCGGTACGGCCCAGAAGGTGAACCTGCGCAAGAAGGTCAAGCTCACCAAGAAGCCGCGGAAGCCCGGACCGGGCCCGGCCGCCGGTCCCACCGGCAGCACGGGTACGACCAAGCCGACGCCGACCGGCCCGGCCTCCAAGAAGAAGGGCGACCGGCGCCGTTCACTGCGCGGCTGGTGGGAGCGGGCGGGCGCGCGCCGCTCCGGGAAGCCGGAGCCCGAGCCGGCCCCGTCCAGCTCCACCAGCTCGGCCACGACTCCCGGCCCGGACCCGGCACCGGCTGGAGGGTTCGGCCCGCCCCCGGGCTGGGGCTACGCCGAAGGCACGACCATCACCGTGGAACAGGCCGGCGGCCAGGTCTGGGAGGCACGCCAGCGCGAAGCACGACGCAGGGCCGGCGTCCCGGCCGGAGCGATTCCCGCAGCGAGAAGAGGAGGAAGCGTAGTGACCGTGCCCGTCCCGACGAAGGCACCGAGCACCCAGTACGCGGACAGCGACCTGACGATCTACGACGTCATCGACTCCGACGCCGACATGGCCGAGGAGATCATGGCGGGCGTCGACGAGGCCCGCGCCGCCGCGGACGGCTGCGAGAAGATGATGACGCGGCTGGAGGCCCTGCACGAGAAGATCGTTGAACTCAAGGTGCCCGGTGTCCTGGAGGGCTGGGTCCTGATCCTCGCGGAGAAGGCCGTCAGCGTGAAGGCGAAGGCGGAGGCCCTGGCGGAGAAGCTGCCCGCCGCCTCCGAGTCCATCCGCACCGCCGGCGAGAACGCCGAGCGCCGCCACAAGCCGCTCGCCGACGCCGTCCGCGATGCCGGACACGCTGCCCCCGCCGAGCGGGACTACCACGTCGAATAGGAGTACCACCGTGTCCGACCTCGTACCCGTCATCGGCGGCGCTCTCCAGAAGACCGGCTCCGTCATCGTTGGCGCCGTCCGCTTCGGCATCGTCGTGGCGCAGCTGACCGCCGCCAGCGCCACCATGGCGGGCCTGTCCAACCAGGTCCGCTCCACCTTCAAGTACGTGGAGGACTGCGCGAACTCGGTCGACAAGCTCGCCGACCTCGCCGCGTCCAAGGCCGTCGACCAGTTCACTGTCAATGAGCACCGCGAGGCGGCGACCGTGATGCGGTCGTGCAAGGACGAAGCGGAGGCCATGGCTGTGGAGTGCGAGGAGATGTCCTCGCTTTTCCACGAGACCGCCGACGGGCACATCGCTGACTACGGCGCGGTCGCGGACGCCGCCAACAACATGCCCGACGGCATCGAGATGGCCGACCGCACCTTCTACAGCAACCGCTGACCCACCCGACCCCGAAGAGGGGAAGCCGATGAGCAACCGGAAGCTGGCCACCGCCATCAGCCGCGAGGACCAGGCGGAGGCCGGAGGCAGCCTCAACCCCCCCGAGCGCACCACCTGCTACCCGCACCAGTCCTGGTCCGGTGACTGCGCCGACCAGCACACCTCCGGCACCGGCCGGGGAATCGACGAGCGGGTCGACCTCGACTACATACGCGGCCACCACAACTGACCCACCCACCCCGCACCAGCACGAAGGGGGGGGGGCCCCCCCCCCCGGGGGCCCCCCCCCCCCCCCGGGGCACAGAATGAGAGGAGCACAAAAAAAAAACCCCCCCACCCCCCC
>NZ_JBIAHP010000033.1:2673-5151 GCF_042870715.1 Streptomyces sp. NPDC006463
CCCTCCGGGCCGGCCCGCCCGGGGGGGGCGCGGCGGGGGGGGGGGGGGGCCCCCCCCCTTCCCTATGCCCTCGAAGGAGAGCTCACCGATGATCCGCCTCGGCCCCCTGCGCAGCCGCTACGCCCTGGCCCGCAACGCAGTCGGCCGCGTCGCCACCGTGGCTGGCACCGGCGCGCTCGCCACCGGCGCCTTCACCCACGACTTCTACGCCCCCTCCGTTCTCGCCGCCCTCGGCTGCGCCGGCTGGGGCGCCGCCTGGTCGCTGACCCTGCGACGAGGTGCGGCGGGCAACACCGCCATGGGCCTCTACATGGCCCCCTCCGTCTCGATGGCCGTCCTGCTCACCGCGCAGCGGATCATCCCCGGCATCGACTGGTACTGGGAGCTCCTCGCGGACGCGGGCTGGAGTGCCGCCGTGCTGTACGTGCGTCCGGCCCGTGTGGCCCGCGTTCTGGTCGGCCGCGAGAAATCGCTGACCCCCGACGCCGTCGAGCAGACCCAGGAGCTCCTGGTCAAGGAGAACGTCCAGGGCGGCCCGCAGCACCCGATGGCCGCCTTCTGGGCGCAGCACGTCGCCATCGAGGGCGGCGCCGCCGCGAACACGGTGCTGGAGCAGATCGAACGCACCGGTGAGGAGTCGATGACCGCCGTCATCCGCTCCACTCTGCCCGGCAAGCCGGTCCCGAAGATCGACTTGCTGGAGTTGTCCGCGGCCATCAACTGGCCCGAGGACGAGATCGCCATCACCCCTGTTCCCCGGCAGGGCGCCGGGGTGCGGAGGCTGACTGTCGGCCAGGCCCCCGAGGAGGCCATGGACATCTACGCGGCCTGGGAGAAGTTCATCGCCCCCAAGGGCATGCCCTCCACGGTCATCACCGCGATCCGCACTGTCGACATCCCCGACGAGGAGACCAAGGAGCTCCCCGCATGAGCAGGATCTACGAGCTGACCGTGGAAGCGGCCGAGTCCGGCGACATCATTACGTACCACCCGCAGCGCCTCGCTGCGGCGCTGAACATCGCGGACGTCAACCGGCTCGCGGTGGAGACCAGCGTCATGGGCACCAAGGCGCTGGTCACCATCTACCCGCACGACCCGCTCGCCCGCGTCATCCTTGCCGACCCGCAGATGCTGGTCATGGACGCCCGAGGCCGCATCTGGATCGGCCGGTACCACAATGGCCGGCCCTCCCTGCTGCGCCTGTACGACCCTGCGTCCGGGTCCGCGCAGCGCCTGCTGCTGTTCGGCACCACCGGCGCGGGCAAGTCCACCGCAGGTCAGATCATCCTCGCCGCGATGAAGCGCTCCGGAATCGCGGTGCTGTACGCCGACCTCAAGGGCGGCCAGTCCGCACCGGAGGCGTTCGGCCAGGCCGGGCCCGGCTTGGACGGCAACGTGGCCTGGCGGGTCACCACGCAGGAAGGGACGATGGCGCAGCTGCGTACGACGTGGCTGACCATGATGGACCGCCAGGAGCGCTACGCCCGCCTGGGCCGCTCCAAGTTCCTGCGTGACCGGCCCGACCCGCTGATCTACCAGATCATCGACGAGGCCAACAGGTTGCTCGAAAAGGGCGCCCCGTACAGGGACGAGGCGACGTTCTACATCAAGGACATCGGCCGCACCGGCCGCTCCCTCGGCGTCGGCATCGGCCTGTTCGCCCAGGCCGGCCACCTCGAAGAGATGGGCGGATCCGACACCCTCCGGGCGATGCTCAAGGAAGGCGAAGTCGTCCTGCTGCGCTGGACCAGCTCGATGATGAAGCAGCTGGTGACCGACGGCCTGCTGCCCGCCGGCCAGGTCCTCGCCCCCATCCCGAAGTACGCGGGCGAAGTCGACCTCGTCAGCCAGTTCGACGAGGAGCACGACGACAGCGACCTGCCCGGCACCCAGGGCAGCGCGTACAACGTCAACGGCCGCTACCCGACCAGCAAGATGCGGTTCTGGAACATCGGCTCCCCGGTCCCCACTGACGGCCTCGACCCGATGGTCCTCGACTTGTACGGCCCCGGCGCCCCGCCCGAGATCGAAGAGGATGCCTGGGGCCTGATCGGGGACGCTTACTGCCAGCGCCTGGACGGCATGGAGGCGTACCGGGCCGTCTTCCCCGAGCCCGAGGAAGACGAGGACGGCGAAGGCGGAGGCGGGGGCGGCAAGAAGAAGGGCGGCGGCGGGGCCAAGGCGGCCGCCTCCCCCGTCCCGGCTGCCGCCGCCAAGCCGCGGGCCCGCACGCTGCGCGACCGCATCCAGTCCGTCCTGGACGCGCACGACGACCCGCTGGACGCACTCCAGATCCTGGAGCTCGTCAACGCCGACGGCGGCCGCGAGGTCAAGCTCGGCAGCGTCCGCAACACCCTGACCGCGATCAGGAACTGACCCACCTCTCCCGCCGGGGGGCGGGGGCGGGCCCCCCCCCCCCCCCCCCCCCCCCCCCCCCCACGCGGTGACCCCCGGGGGGGCTGACCCACGCCCGGGGTT
>NZ_JBIAHP010000033.1:5161-9497 GCF_042870715.1 Streptomyces sp. NPDC006463
GGGGGCCGCGTGCAAAACCCGCCCCGCGCCCCCACCCCCCCCCCCCCCCCCCCACAACCCCCCCCCCCCCCCCCCGGGGGCGGGGGGGCCCCCCCCCCCCCCCCGCCCGCCGGCCTTCCCGAAGGAGTTCACCCGCTGTGGCGCTGACCATCTCCCTGGTTTTCTTCGCCGGAACCCTCGTCGTGGTCCTGGTGCGCACCGGCTACCTGCGGCTGTGGCCCGCCCTCGCCGCCGTCCTGTTCGGCTTCTCCCTCGCCTCCACCGGTATCGCGCCCGCCATCAACAGCGCGATCAGCGGCGTCGCCGGATGGATCAGCACCCTCGGATAACCCGCCCCCGCACACCGATCGGAGCCCACCGTGGACCGCCCCCTGTTCGTCATCGACGAAGCCGCCACCGTCCTCGCCACCGACCCCGAGGCCCGCCGCCTGCTGACCCAGCTGCTGCTCGCCGGGCGCAAGAACGGCGTCCAGGAGCAGCCCGAGCCGGAGACCGGCCCGCAGGCCGCCCTGCGGCTGTGGCAGTACCCGACGCTCGCCGAACTCGAGGCCGCCGCCTACCGGCAGTAGCCCCGGGCCCCCGCTCCCCCACCTCTCGCGCCCTCCCCCGCCGCCCACGGCAGGGAGGGCGCGGCCGTACCCGAACGGAGACCACGATGGACTTCCACCCCACCGTCGGCCGCCCGATGTCCGACGCCGAGGCCGCCGCCGAAGCCAAGCGCATCATGGACACCAGCTTCCGGACCGAACAGCCGGGCCACTTCCCGACGTCGTACCGCGACCACTCCCCCGTGCCCGCCTACGGCGACACCCCGCCCGTGCCGCAGCCCGACCACCGGATCGTCCCAGCCTGGGCGGCCGGGATCGCGGTGGCTTCCATCGGCGTCGGCGCTGGGGTCACCGGCATCGGCTGCGGCGCATGGCTGGTCCTCCAGGGCCTCGCCTCCGTCAGCCTCGCCGGAGTCCTGATGGTCACCCTGCCGTTCGCGGGCCTGGCCATGGCCGCCTCGGCGATCGGAGGCGCGATCAACCGCGCCCGCTCCGCCATCAGCAAGAACGTCAACGTCTACGAGGGCCCGGTCACCATGCGGACCGAGATCAACAGCCACAGCACCACGCGCGGCATGTTCTTCGCCCGCACCCGCAACGACATCCACCACTGACCCCGGCACCCTGCGTCGTACTCGAACCCCACCCCGTACGGGCCGGGAGTCGAGTACGGGGCAGGCCGCCCGGAGCAGCCCGTGCGCTCAGTCGTCGTCCAGGTAGATCAGCAGGCGGCCGTACTCATCGACCTCCGCCTCGTAGATCACCCCGTCGACGATCGCGTGGTCGACGACCACCTCGTAGTCGTCCTCGTCGTCGATCCACAGCACGCCCTCGTCGTCCGTGAACGCCGGATAGATCACCCCGTCGGCGATCACCGACTCGAACTCCACCGCCATCGCGCCCCCTGTTGCTCCCTGGCCTCGCCCCAGCCTGTCGCACCACCAGGCCCGGCAACAGAGCCATGCCCATTCCGTCCGTCTCGTCACCGCCCTTGAAGGAGAAGCCCGACCGTGGCTGACCACAACGACACCGACCGCACCCCGAACATCCCCGGCCCGCGCCAGGAGCACCCGGCCGCCGGCCTCCCCGCGGCCGCGCCCCTGCTGCTCGAAGAACTCGACGACAAGCCGTCGCGCACGGAGGCCCTGCGCGCATGGTGGGCCGACGCCTGGACCGACGCGTGGCACGACTGCGGCGTCCTGCACGACCGCTGGGAGGACCTGCGCCAGGCCCCCGAGCTCGGCTGGCACGGCATGGCCAACTGGCTGAAGGCGGCGCTCGGACTCGCCGGGATCGCCCTTGTCATCCTGCTCCTGGACGGCGCGGCCGACGCCCTGGCCGCCATGCTGCACAGCCTGCTGACGGCCGTGCCCCGCGTCCAGGTCAGCACCGACACCTCCCAGGGCGTCTTCGCCGTCATCGACCAGCCGGTCCGCACGTACATCGCCGCGCACACCGTCTCCCTGCCGATCACCGCCGCCACCGTCTACACCGTCTGGCAGCTCGTCGGACTCTTCGGCCTGATCGGCGGCTTCGCACGCAGCAGCGGCGCCCGCATCACCTGGACCGCCTGGGGCGCGGCCAGCATCGCAATGGTCCACAGCGCAGCCCCCGCCGACGGCCGCACCATCGCCACCGGCCTCGCCGTCCTCGCCTGGACCGCCGCCTCCGCCTTCGCGCTACGCGGACTGACCCTGCGCCCGGCTTGCTTCACCCAGATCCACAACGAAGGCCACCAGATCGAGCCGCACATCCACCTCCCGGCCCCGGCCGCCCCGGACGCCGACGACACCCCGGACAACGTGCACCCCCTCCAGAAGCGCTGACCCCCGGCACCGCCACCGACCCCGAAAGGAACGCGATGAAGCTCGACAAGAACGAACTCTGGGCCGGTACCTTCCACGGACGCCACGACGGCGCCCCGGCCCAGGTCACCGCCACCCTCGACGACACTCGCCCCGAGCCGTACGCCTGCATCTGCACCTGCGGCGCGACCCGCAGCTTCCCGACCGCGGACGCCGTGTTCGACACCGCCTGGCGGCACACCCACCCCACCCGCCTCGAGCGGCTGCAGTCGTGGGCCACCCGCCTGCTGCGCCCCCGCACCGCCCGCTGACCTGACGCCCTAATCCGTTGTTAAGAGCGGTCCGGCCGGATGAGAAACGGGCGGACTGTTCGAGCGCCAGGGCTGTCACATCTGGCTCCGCCCGGGCTGCGACGCCTTCCCTTAGATCGGTGGGCAGGCCTGGTGCTCGTTGTGGTAGCAGTTGCGCGGGCGCCGGGCGAACGCCTTCGGTACATCCGGGCTTGAGCTCTCTTACGAGAGGGGCGGCGCCCGGCGCCTCGCAGCACAGCCACGGTGCCCTGATGGGTGTTGGTGCCTGTGGGTGCCGGGTGGACGCCTGCTGACGCCAGGATCTTTGAGGTCTCCCGGCTCGCCCTGGCCGAGGGGACACCGCTTCGCTGACCGCACCCGCGTCAACCACGCGACCGTCCACGAACTGCTGGCCGCTGGGCTCAGCCGGAGGGCGATCGGCCGCCAACTCCGGATGACCTCCCGCACTGTCAAGCTCTTGGCCGACGCAGCCACCCCGGAGGAACTGTTCCACGGGCAGTGGCAGGGCCGGCCATCCAAACTCGACGCCTTCAAGCCCTACCTGGATGACCGCTGGAACCAGGGCTGCACGAACGCCTGGAGGGTGTGGGAGGAGATCGTGCCGCTCGGCTATCAAGGCAGCTACCAGCGGGTTCGCGCCTATTTCCGGGAGAAACGGCTCTCGCAAGCCCCGTCACCGCTCGGCCGCCATCACCTCGTGTCGTCGCCGGATGGATCCTCCGCCGGCCGGAGACCCTCACCGAGACGGAGCACCTTCGACTCAAGGCTGTTCTCATCCACTGCCCTGAACTGAACGCCCTCACCGGCCACGTCCGCTCCTTCGGCCAGATGCTCACCGAACGCCAGGGCGAACGGCTGCCGCAGTGGCTCGATGACGTTCGGCAAGATGACCTCCCCGGCCTCCATACCCTCGCCGCAGGCATCGACCGCGACCGCGATGCAGTCATCGCCGGCCTCACCCTGCCCTGGAGCTCAGGCGTCGTCGAAGGCCACGTCAACCGAATCAAGATGCTCAAACGCCAGATGTTCGGCCGGGCCGGCTTCCATCTTCTCCGCAAGCGCGTCCTGCTCTACTCGTGAAGCACAGGTCAGACCGCATCATCAAGCAGCCCGAAGCTTTCCGGAAACTCTTTCAGGAACTCCCGGCGTGCGGGGTCGGACTCGGCTTCTGCCATCGTCCCGAGCAGACCGATCAGTTCGCTCCGTTGCTCGCTCGACAGCTTGCTGACCAGGTGGGCGACACCCTCCAGCACCTTGACGGCGTCGTCCGGATCCATCTGCTCGTCTTCACTGCCCTCGATGAACCACAGGACATCGACCAAGGCCGCGGCCAGGGCGTGAGTCAGAGACGGGTACACGGGCATGAAGGCGGTCTCCCAGCAGGTCACGGCAGCAGAGTCCGGCCATCCCACCACACACCACAAGCAGATCGCGCCGTTGCCCGGCCCGTACTGCCGCTCTAAGTCCCCTGACTTTTGTCCGCGGACAAAAGTCAGGGTCCCCCACCGCGTCTCCGCTCGCGCCCGTGCTCCCAGGGGTCGGGCGGCCCCCGCGCGCTCGCGCTAGGCTCCCGCGCGGGGGCCCCGCGGTGTGTTCGGGGGGCTCACTGGGGGGCCGGCCGCGCGCGCAAACGGGGGGGGCGGGCGGGGGGGGGGGGGGGGGGCGGGCCCCG
>NZ_JBIAHP010000033.1:9507-60195 GCF_042870715.1 Streptomyces sp. NPDC006463
GCCCCCGGGCGCCGGCCTCCCGGGGGGGGGGCGCCCCCCCCGCGGCCGCGTGGCCCCGCGCGCGGGGGGGCCTGCTTTTGCCGCCCCACCAACCCCCCCCCCCCCCCAGCGCGGGCAAAATGCGGTGGGCCCCTCGGGGTCGGTCGGCGGCTGCCGGATCCAGTGTTGTTCTCGATCAGGAGCATCGTCAGTTCCGCGCGCTGCTTGGCTGGCATGTTCAGCCGGATCGCGTCGAACACGGCCTTCGGGTCGTGCCATGGAACTGTGCCGTCATCCACTCCCTGCCTTGAGGCGGGATGACGCTCTCCGGCTCGGGCTGGTGAACCGACACCGCCTCCACCGGCTCCAGCGCGATCGGTGTCGCCGGCAAGGGCGTTGCCGGGCTTACGAGGACTGGTTCGATCGGCCGAGCCGGTGGTTCCGTAGTCACTGTCGGAAGGTTCTCGGAGGTCCGACTTTTGTCCGCGGACAAAAGTCTGCCCTTGTCGTCCGGCGTCGTGGCACCATGTGCCGCATGACGACGACCAGAAGGGTCCATGCCGCGTAGTCGGCCTGGACACCTCCGGGCTGCCTTCCCCCGGCAGCGCCGGACATACGCTGCAAGGCTGTGCATAGACGGTCTCTCCGGACACGCGGTGGCGGAGATCGCCCGCCTCGAATACTCCCGGAACTACCTGGAGCCAGGAGACGTAGTCCTGGCCATGGACCGATGGAAGCAGTACGTTCGCAGCCCCAAGTGCCAGCTGTGGGACGAGTGCGAGTGGGGCAATGTGCACTGGTACTGCTGCGGTAACCCTATGGAAGGCCGTGCTCTCCTGGACCGCGTGCTGACCGCCATGACGCCTCGGAGCGCCCGCGAACTCCGGGCAGTCCTCAGCAAGTACGACTGCCTCTGGAGCATCCCTTATCGCCATCTCGCGGATCGGGGCTGAGAAGCCAGCAGGGATCGAAACCGGTTTATGGCACCAGCGCCATCCAGGGTCCCCGCGGCCCCTACTGGAGGCTCCCGCGGTGCGGGTGTCCGGGTTTCGCGAAGACGTTGAGTTCGCCGCGGTTGCCCACGACGACCCCGATGGGTTCGGCGACCAGACGCGGGGCAGACCCTCTTACCGACGGGTGCCCAGCTCTTGCTGCCCCCGCCGGTCGTCGCCGGTGAGACTCTCGTACGGCTGTCTCGCCCGCGAGGACGCCCAAATCCGGCGTTCCTGGCGGATGTCCTCGATGCGCCGTCCGCGGCCGCGGTCCTGGGCCTTCCCGCAGACCGGCCACGGCTCGTGCGCCTGCCACAGCGTCGGCCCGCTCACCGAGCTCTGCAAATGTCCGGGGCGCCCGGCCTCGGGTGGAGCCGAGTGGTCATGCTGCGGTGCGCGGCCAGTTCCGGGAAGAGCGCCTCGATGTCGAGGCGGCGGTGTCGTCCTCGTCATGCCAGTGACCCTAGACAGCCGACTTCCGAAGCAGCGGGGCACCCCTCCCCCATGCTGTCCAAGGACACAGTGCCGCTCGACCGTTCTGCAGGACATGTCCGTCGAGCTCACCCGCCGTATCCCGGTCGCTGGGGCAGGTCGAGCCTGGCAGGGTATCCGTCATGAGCTACGAACGCGCGCACCCCGACCCGGTCCGCCACCACGACCACGGCACGTGGCTCGTCCAGTTCACCAGCCGGGTGCTCGTGGTCTGCCCGAGGTGCGGTGGCCGCGCAGTTGTCGTACCTCTGCCCGGCTTCCCGACACCGAAGTACTTCAGCGTCCTTCTCTTTCAGCCTCGCCGCCTTGCCTGCACCGGCTGCGGCGCTGTCGCCAACTGGACGGCCGATCAGCGGGGCGCGGGTCTGGTCGGGGCGGTGCCCGGCGGCAGCGAGGACCCCTTCTTCCAGAGGCCGCTCTGGCTTCAGACCCGCTGTGCGGGACGGATTTTGTGGGCCTATGACGAGGAGCACGTCGACGCCCTCGCCGCCTATGTGGGCGCCCGGCTGCGCGAGCGTCACGCCTCCCCGACGATGGCAATGTTCGCCCGGCTGCCGGTCTGGATGAAGTCCGCAGAGCGCCGCGACGAGGTGCTGGCCGGCCTGGCAACCCTGCGGGCCCTCGCCCGGCTCTCCACCCCTACCGACCGCTCCGACGCAGCCCACGAACGTGGCGACCGCCCGCGCCACCACGGTAGCGTGCTCTTCCGCGGCGGCCCGTACTAGAGCCTTCCCTCGGATCATCTTGCTTGCCGGGGCCGCTCAGAACCCCTTGGTGGCACGGCTCCGGGTCGAGGCCCACCTTTTGCACCACAGGTTCGCGGCCGCCTACGGTTACAAGTTCTACGACGTTTTCTTCCCTGAGGAGATCGTCCGACTGCCTCCGCCCCCGCGCGCCCCAGCTAGCCCTGACCTGCAGTGACTCAGGCCGGATGCAGCACAGCCGTGGCGATCTCACGCACGCGGTCCTGCGTGATCCCGGTGCGCTGTTCGACGGCGAGCGGGTGGTCGGTGGGCTCCAGTTCGATGAAGGGCCGCTTGCCGACCGGTCGCGTGTGGGCGTTGGTCTTCAGGTTGGTGGTGCTCTCGGAGTAGAGCGCGAGCTCGGTGCTGAGCCAGCCGAAGTACGGCTTCTCCGCCTCGCGGCCCTCCGTGTTCCACCCCTCAAGGGCGCGAGCGAAGTTGTCCCTGCTCAGAGAGACCCACGCTCCCCAGGAGAAGACGTCCTGGCTGCCGATCACAGGTATCTCGATCAGGCCCCTGATGAAGAAGTGCTGGCCTTTGATCACGCACTGGTCGGACGACAGCATGCTGTCCGGATCGCTCTCGAAGCTGGGACTCCAGACGTCAGGAGCCATGGTCGAGTAGCTCATCGGGAGCTCTGCGTGGTGGTCGCCGCAGCATGAGCACGTGAAACCGAGATTGTTAGACATGGCGGGAGCCTAGCGGCCACCCCCACATGGCCTTTCCCGAGCCACCTAGCAGTCGCTGGCGTGCTGCCGCCATCAGCCAAGCCCAGCTCGTCCGCCCGCTGGTGAAACTTCGATGAGACGAACAGGCCAGTCGTCAATCTTCAGTGAGAACGGTGCATCTTCGCTGAGACAGGTCATTCTCGTAGTGGAGGGGCTTCGGACGGTGACGAAGCTGGCCCGACTTTTGTCCGCGGACAAAAGTCGAGAGCCTTAGAACAGTCGGCCAGAGGGCTACAACGACCGATGAGAGCGTGGTGTCCCAGGTGATCAAGCAGGCCAGGTATCCAGCGCCCGGGCGAGCTGTCTCCCCTGAGGATTGTTCAGAGTGGTGGGGCTGAGCCGGTAGGCACGTGTGAGGGGGGCCCGGCGAACTGATCGAGGAGCACGGAGCATACGACGGCCAGCGCAAGTCCGTCCTCGACGGAGCGGTCACCGTGCGGGTGAGGGAGGGTATTGGACTCTTGCTCTGGATTCGGCGGAGATCTGTCGCGGCCGCGCATCTAAGGGGCCTCTCCTCCGCCGGGGCCCGTTCCTTCTCGTACTTGAGCAACAAAGGCAAGCCCATGGAATTCGTCCACTGGTACGAGAAGGGGGAGTTGCGGTCCGCCTTCGAGTGGCTGGCGCAGGGACCGTCGTAGGCCCGACGTGCTCAACGTCGATGACGAGGTTCCCGATGTCGATCGCAAGGTTCGCGCTAGCCGAGCGGCTCACGGGCGTTTGGGTGACCGAGGTACTGCTGAGGAAGCACTGAGCGACGGGTGCGGTGTGCTGAAAGGGTCCGCCGAGGAGTGGGAGAGCGTCGTCATCGGCATGACAGATCCGCAGGAGGAGCGGGCGTACGTCGAGTTTCGAGGGATCAGCTCTGGCGGGATGCCGAGGGCCCCACCGCGAGCGAACGCGATGGGGCCCTCGGCACGGATCAGTGTTGGCTAACGGTTGTTCTCGATCAGGAGCATCGTGAGTTCAGCCCGGTGCTTGGCGGACATGTTCGACCAGATCGCGTCGTACACGGCCTTCGGGTCCTGCCAGGGAACTGCGGCTGTGTCCGTGCCTCTGCCCTGGGGCGGGATGACACCCTCTGGCTCGCGCTCGTGAGCCGACTCTTCCGCTGAGGGTTCCGGCGCGTTCGGTGCGACCGGCACCGGAGCGGGGCTGATCCGGATTGGCTCGGCGACCGGGCCTGGCGATACAGCAGGGGCCGTCGCCGACTGGGTCTCGGGCTCCAGGCTTTTGTCCGCGGACAAAAGTCGGGCCTCCTCCGGGTCTTGTTCCGAGGCCTCCGGACTTTTGTCCGCGGACAAAAGTCGGGCTGGCTGCGGATCCTGCTCCGAAGCGTCTGGCACTCCCCCGGCCCGCGTCTCCTCGGCTGGCTGTCGTACCGGTACGAACTCCTGCGCGCCGCGCAGGATCTCCCGTTGCACCGCCTTGACCTGGGCCTCTTGCTCCTTGGTCTCCTTCAGGAAACCCAGCAGTTCGGCTGCTCCGGCTCCGGGTCGGTCCTTCGCCGTACGTGCCAGGAGTCGGCCGTCCCGCTCGGGCAGGTCCCCTGAGCTGAGCATGCTCTGGATCTCTTCCGGAAGTTCCAGCAGCACCAGCTGGTTGGTGACCCACGACGGCGAGTGGCCCAGCCGTTCCGCGGCGCGCGACTTGGCACCGTGCTCCCGGCCCTCCTCCGCACAGATTTCGACCAGCTGCTGTACGCCGCGGGCGCGCTCGATCACGTCGAAGTCCTCGCGCTCCAGGTTCTCGGCGAGGAGGTGATCGATGAAGTCCGTACGGGAGGCGGCGAGGTCGTCGCGTACGACGAAGTCCAGCGACTCCAGTCCCACGTGCAGGGCGCTGCGGAAGCGGCGCTCGCCGTTGATGAGGACGTAGGAGGCTTCCCCGATGCGGGAGTCGTGGTCGGGCCACAGGGCGAGGTACGCGCTGCGGCTGACCACGACACAGGCCGAGAGCTGTGCCTGGCGGAGCTCCTCGCCGAAGCGGGTCTTCTCCTCGTCGGTGCCGAAGTTCCGGCGGGGGTTGAGGGGGGTCGGCGAGACCTGGTCGAGGGGGACCCGGATGAGTTCGTACGCTGGCACGTCGCCCTGGGCGATGGCCTTGGCCCGGCCGCGTTCGCTCCGGCCGCCGGTACGGCGGGCGTTGCTGAAGGCGGCGCCGGTGCCGAGGAGGTCGCTCTTGCTCATGCCGTAATCCTCCGGGCGATCTCGCGCATGGCCTCGGACTGCTCGCAGTCCGGTGCGTAGTGCAGCAGCGGCAGTTTGACGCGCACGGCTTCGCGCTGTTCCTTCAGGTCGGCGATGACGGTGATGACGGGCGGGTCGCCGAATTCCTTCCAGCTGTTGAGTGAGGAGGTGACGACGTAGCCCTTGCGGCTGTCGTAGAGGTTGACGACGAAGCCGAGCTGGGCGATCTCGATGTCGAGGTCGTCGATGAGGTCCTCGAGCTGTTCGCTGAGCATGTCGTAGGCGTCGGCGGAGGTGTCTTCGGCCTGGACGGGGACGATGATGCCGGAGGTTTTGGCGGCTTCGCCTTCGCGGGTCCGTGCGTAGTAGAGCGCGGTGTCCATGGTGTAGCCGAGGCTGGGCGGGCAGTCGACGACGATGTAGTCGAACTCCTTCTCCAAGTCCTCCAGGGCCTTCTCCAGGGCGGTTTCCTTCGTCCGGACGTGGCGGGTGGTGGCCAGCCGGGCGTCGAGGAGGAACGCGTCCTTGCAGGACGGCAGAAGGAATAGGCGGCCGGCGAAGACTCCGTGCTCGATGGGTACGAGGAGGTCGCGGATACGGCCTTCGATCTCCCCCAGCATGTGCTTGGCGAGGCTGGGTTCCTTGATGCCGAGCATGTCGGCGCCCAGGTGCCGGGTGAGGTGGCCCTGGGGGTCGAAGTCGATGACGCAGACGCGGGCGCCGGTCTCGGCGAGGGCCTGGGAGAGCCCGTTGCTGATGGCGCTCTTGCCTACGCCGCCCTTCTGGTTGCAGACCACGATCCGGCGGGCACCCTCACTGGCGGGCCGTCGGCGGCCCATGGGGGAGGGGTGGGTGTCAAGCCACAGCCGGATCGACTGCGCGACGCCCTGGTTGTAGGGAACCTCCCGTACCCGGCAGTCCTCCTTGAAGTCCCCGTACAGGCCGGTGGGAAGGTAGGTGGAGAAGGAGGAGGCGCCGGAGGTGTCCACGGGAGTGGACGCGGACGCGTCGGCACGCCAGGCGTGGATGCCCTCGGTGACGGCGTCCTGGATGTCCACGCCCAACTGGGCTGCGCGGACCTTGAGTTCCTGCCGCAGGGACGCGGGCAGCTTGGCGACTACCTTTTCCCTGACTTCCGGATCGTATGGAGCGGTCATGCGGGTACCTTACTAACCTTCAGGCCGGAAGGCGAAGAGGCACACCGAAACATGTTGCACGTGTATGGCAGGCATTGCCCCGAAACACCGCTCGCCAACCGACTGACCCGTCTCCGTGATGGTGAGCCAATCTCAGGTTCTGACCCAACCTGCGTGACAGCTCGATGCTCAGTTCAAAGGAACGCTGAACCATGCGAACTAGCAGGTCTGTGCGTTGGTCCGAGGCGGGCACGAGCGCGCACGACGCACCTCCACCGAAGGTGAGCCAGAACCCAATCCCAGTCGTACTGAGCCATCTGGCCAGCGTCCACACTCAGCCACCCTGAACTCCGGGTAGGAAGCCGGGGGAGCGCCGCTACGGCAGTAAGAGCGAGCGTCGCCATCGCGATGAACCCGGCGGGACCCGGGCCGCGCCTCCTGAGGCTGCGCCGCGCCGCATGTCGTCATGAGGGTCGTTGGGGTGCAGATCTAGCTTGTGTCCGGCGCCCTTTACGGCCAGGCATTCAAGGTCCGGTCGATGACGACTCGTGGCCTCCCATGCCTGCCTCGTACACAACACGACTTCGGGTGTCCGTCGGCCGTCCAGGCTGCTAAGACCCGCTTGCCTTCGCCTGTAAAGCCTCGAAAGGCGGCTTGTTGCCGCTCCGCAAGGACCGAGTATGCAACTTGCACGAGCCTCAGAGCCCGGCAGTTGCCGCGGCCTTGGACGAGGGCTACCGCTTGTCGGCCTCGGCGATCCGTTGTGCGATCGGGCCTGCCGGTGAGGTGGGGGAGGTGAGGCAGACGGCAATGGCCAGGGGACGGCCGGCCGGGCTCCGGGTCAATGACAGGGCCCAGGAGACTGAAGCCGAGGGAACCCATGCGCTGACCGAAGCGCCGAGTGCTGACTGCAGCTGATCCGCCGTGCGCTGGGAGACGGCGCGCTGGGCGGGCACGGACGTCTTCGGGCTGGTGACCATTTGGGGGTGGACCCGATTCCCGCCATTGGCGAGCACGGCCATCACCATGGCCATCTGCACCGGACTGGCTTTGACCTCAAAGAGACCGTTGGCCATGAGGGCGAGCTGAGCGTGGTTCTCGGGCTTGCGCGGCCATGTGCTTTCGAAGGTACGCACCGGCGTATCCATCTTGTCCTGGTTGAATCCGAATGCCAACGCTATTGATGCCAACGCGTCGGCGCCAAGGTCGGACGCGATGCGGGCGAAAACGTTCGCGCACGAGTGCCGTAGGGCCATCCGCAGGCTGGCGTCGGTGCAGTGGGCCGGATCGCCGGAGAACTCAGTCGTGCTGTCCGGGGCGGCGTACACGGCTGGGCTGTGGGTCGGCGTGTCCACGGATGCGAGAAGGCCCTTCTCCAGGGCGGCGGCTGCGACGAGGACATGGATGGCCGCCCCCGGGTTATCGACGTTCCGCAGCGCCCGGTTCCTCAGGGGGCCGTCGAGACCTTGGTCCTTCAGCTGGTTCCATGCTCTTTCGTCAGCCTTCGAGTTCCCGCTGAACGAGCCCGGGTCGAACGACGGGGCACTTACCAGGCCGAGGATGTTGCCGGTCTCCGCGTCGAGGGCGACTGCGGCACCCTGTCGGCCACGCAGTCCATCGAAGGCGGCGCGCTGTATCGCAGGGTCGATGGTCGTCGTCACATCCTTCCCCGCTTCGATGTCTTCCCGCAGGACAGCATCAAGCCCTCCGGCGGCGCCGAATGCCATCGACTTGTAGCCCGTGACAGATGAGTACAGCTCCCCGTCGGTGTAGGTGCGCTTGAACGGGGCCTTGGGGATTCCCGAAGTCTGCGAACCCGTGATGGGACGTCCTGCCACGAGGATGTCTCCGGGACTTCCATCCGGCTTGGGGGCGGGCGGCTTCGTATCCTGCGTTGCCCTGGCGTTCTCTGAGGCGCCCGTCCGCACCTCAGCTGTGTCGCGCGCTTCCGCGGTGCATCCCGATACACAGGCGGCGAAAAGCGAGACGAGCGTGGTGATTACGACGGCCGGGCGACGAAGAGGCTGGGGCATTTGATCATCTTAAGCTCGCCGTTACCCTCGTTGCGGAGTCGGCTGTGTGGGTGTTCTGGCTGCCCCACATCTCCTCGATCAGCCTGCCGCCGACCGCGAGCCAGTACGAGACGCACAGGTATCAGATTGGCTGCGACGTGGAGCCGACCCCCTTTCTTGGCCAGAGTGACCAGTTGGTCATGGCCTTGATGCGCCACCACCTGCAGTGAGACAGGACACCGGCACTCGAGGAGGGCTGCTCGGGCGACGGTCGCTGCTGCAGCCGTGGCTCTTGGCTCCTCTCGTCGTTTACTGCGGCTGCCTCCCGGAAGGAGACGGTCGACTCGCATCGGATCTGGTGACCGCACGCGCCTCTGCGCCCATGTCCCCGGATTGAGGCCTTGAGGTGGTCCTCCAGAACCTTGGAGCCGGTCGGCAGCGACTTGAAAGCGCTGTGTGTCTTGCTGACGGCCTTGTGTGTGAGGGAAGGTCACATCACACCAGGAGGGTTGAGATCGGTCCTCTGGAGGGCCATTCTGTAGGTCGCTTTTCGGCTGTTGTGTCAGAAAATTCCGGATCACATCACTGAGACAGCCAGCCTGCTCCTGTACCGCTGGCAGGAGGGCCCGGCCACCAGGGGGACAGGGGAGACTCGTTCAGGGTTCTTGTCCACGTTCGACTGCGAGCCATAAATCCCAGGGGCCAGCCCCTGGACCCCGCCAGCGCCTAGGCCGCGCTGGACCGGCCTTGGCATGGGGGGCTACTCGCCCCCCAGACCCCCTCGCCAGGCGCTCGGGCGCCCTGGACCCGCTCCCCCTCACGCCCTGCCCCACCTCCCTGACGGTCGGCGGTGCACCCCTCGGGCGCTGGGCGCCCTCACTGGGCATGAGGGCCAAGCGCAATCGTGGCTGAGCACTTCAGGTGCTGAGGAGGGGAGGGCTGAGTGTGTCGTTTGGCGAACACTTGTGGGGTCCCAGGCTCCGTTGGCTGATGTGGGTGAGGGGGGTATGTGAGTGATAGTCAGGGTGATGGAGGGTCATGTGCCGGTGTGTGGGGCACAGCTCACAGAGGATCACTGGTTTGCTGAGGCCCGCGGCAGAGTTGCTCTTGTAATAAGAGAGCGCCGCGTTTTTAGGCCTCTGACCTGCTGGTTTGTCGCAGAGCATGTGTCCCCCAGGACACATTTCAAGTCCCCAAATGTGTACCCAGCGAGCACATTTCGCGAAAAACTCAAGCACCAGTTGATTTTTCGCAGAGGTCGAACGGCTTCGGAACGTCGCAGGTCAGCGGGTCGACTGCATCGGTGCACAGCCCTTCGCGCACTCCATGCCATCTACACCGATGTGCCCTCATCGTGACACGCTAAATCAAGGAGCCGTGTACTTTCGGCGCTTGAGGGCCAAATAACTTCACGCCTCGTGTACTTTTGGAGCTGCAGGCGAGCGGCTCCCCGCTCGGCGATGTCTTGCGGCGCGCCGCTGCGCCAAAAGACAAGCACACGTTGATTTTTTGGATAGTCTCGGACCGCCTGAGTAACAAGGAGGTCCTGTGACATCTGATCCGCCCGCCCGTCGTCGACAGCGCGGGCCCCGGCCTGTACCCATCCCTGCCGCCGCAGGCAACGAGGCCGAGTACGGGGACATCCTGGCTGTCCTCGGCCAGCAGCTCGGGGAGAAGGTGGCGCACGCCGCCGACCCCAGCGGCCGTCGCCGGCTCAAGGGAGTCCACTTCGAGTACGCGGCTGACCCGAAGGCCGTGCACGACATGGCTGGGGGAGCCGGCTACAGCCTGGCCAGCAACTGGTTCACGCAGCTGCTGGCCCAGTTGGCCGTCGCGAACAGCATCACCAAGTCCCAGCTCTGCGTCTTTCTCTTCGTGGCAGGGGGACAGGTGCCGGGCACCGGCATCACCCAGTACACGCAGCAGGAGATCACGGACGGGCTGAACAAGATTGCCGCGCAGAAGGGCGGCAAGATGATCACGCGTTCCACGGTAAACCGTGCCGTGCAGGCGCTCTGCGGCTACAACTGGGTGGAGAAGGCCGGCAACGGCCGGATCCAGATCAACGTGCGCCTGTGGTTCCAGGGCAACAGCACAGCCCAGCACGACGTCCTCGCCGAGATCGCCGAAAGGCACGAGTACGACCCTGCGGCGTTCCCGTACGCGGTGGGACCGGAGGGGGCCCATCAGGAGGAGCTGGACCTCGACTTTGGGATCGAGGAAGCCCCGCAGAGAAGGAAGCGAACAGGGTGATAGTGCTGCCAGGCCCGAGCACGGGCGCTCGCTCACGAGGAAGGTTGTCCCATGGCTAACGTCATGTCTCCGATCGTCGCGGAGCGCATCTGGGCCCTGCCGCTGTCGGGGTCCGCCGTCAAGTTCCTCCAGTACCTGGTCTCCCGCAGCGACTTCGGGGGGACGCTGCCAGTCCGGCAGAAGGACATGGCCGCCGAGTACGGGGTCACGCCCCAGGCCGTCAGCGGGCTCATGGCGCCGCTGTGCGACCTGAACATCGTCCTGCGGCCGCGCAGCGAGGAGCGCACCGGAAATTCGTACCGTCTTCACCCGCTCGCGGCGAAGTACGAGACGCCGGAGTCCATGGAGGCGGCGTTCCGCGCCGCCCTTGCCCGCATCCAGTCGGGGGACCTGCCGAACCTGAAGCTCCCGACCTACCACCAGGCCCCGCCGACCCCGACGGGCCGGCCGAAGCTCCAGGTCGCCTGACCTGGGCCGGAGACCGGACAAAGACAGAAGGCCCCCACCGAGGTGGGGGCCTTCTGCGCCTGAGTAACAGTTGGTGCCCCGAGTATATCTGCCGAGCCCTGGCTCGGGGCGGCTGGATTGCGCCGAGGGTGGGGTCCGTGTCCTGCTCGAACCGTGCAGGGTCAGTGTTGGCGGCGCCTTCCGATCCCCGCGCATGCGGGGATGAACCCGGCTACTACGTCGCACGCATCGACCCGGACACCCGCTCCCGCGGAAATGACCCTGGGGCCAACCGCTTCTGTGCCGCACTCGCCTGATGCTTCCTGCACCAGCAGGAATGATGTCCACGGACACGGCCGCGTCCTTCTGGGTGGACATCTGATGTCCCAGTGCGGAGCGGTGATGGCTCCGCACTGGACCCCTTTGTAGTGGACCTGGGTACTTCCCCGCTGGTCAGGGGGTGTTCGAAAGCGCCCCGGTCTTCGCGGCCTCGACGAAGGCCGCGAACACCGAGACAGGAACGGTGAGGCCGCGGCGGGCGGTGTCCTTGGAGTCGCGCACCGCCACCCAGTCATCGGCGTGCGCGACTTCTACGCAGGCGCCCTGGTCGCTGCTGGCTGAGGCCTTGCGCCAGGTGAGCCGGGCGGGGTCGAGGACGGGGCGGTTCATGTGTTCTCCTCTGCGGCGGGTAGCAGCCCGTCCAAGAGCGCCGCTGTCTCTTCGGGGTCGAGCGCGCCCGCCCGCAGGCGGTCCATCGTGTAGACGAGCGAGCGGATTTGCCGGTCCTTCTCCAGGAAGGTGTTTCCGGAGGGGCTGTCGACATAGCCGATCCGGGGGTCTGAGGGGCCGAACTCCAGCAGGCTGAAGGCGCCGCGGAGGCCGGGGTGCACGTCCTTGCGCGCGGGATACACCTGCAGGGTGATGTTGGGCTGACGGGCGGCTGCGGCGAGCGCGCGGATCTGGTCGCGCATGACCTCGGGGCCGCCGACCTGGCGGCTGAGCACGGATTCGTCGATGACGGCCCACAGTTCCAGCGGGTTGGGGCCGGTGAGCCGGCGCTGCCGCTGCATGCGTACGTCCACGAGCCGGTCCACGCTCTCGGGCGGCAAGGCAGCGTGCACGGCTCGCGCGTACGCGCGGGTCTGCAGGAGTCCGGGGATGTAGCCGAGCTCCCACACCTGCAGGGCCCGGGCGTCGTATTCGAGTCCCACGTACACGCCGTGGCCGGAGGCGAGGACCTCCTCGTACTCGGCCTGCTCCCACCAGCCCTTCTCGCTGGCGGACCGGCGGATGTCCATGATCTTGGCGCGCTCTGCCTCGTCGGCGACGCCGTAGAGGTCGAGCAGGCGCGTGACTTCCAGCGCCTTGGGTGCGATGCCCTGCCCGGTCTCCATGCGGCTGATCTTCGAGGTCGAGCACTCCAGGTGGGCGGCGGCCGCGGCCTGGTCGAGCTTGGCGCGTTCCCGGAGTCGGCGCAGCTCGCCGCCCAGCCGACGCTTTCGTACTGTCGGGCCGCCGGGCTCGCTCATCCGCTGTCCTCCCCGCCTACGACGTCGTGGGTTTGCTGGCTGCAAGTTTGCCCTATCGCCGACACCGGTTGTAGCCATGCCCCTTCGCCCCTTCCGTAGCCCCTCAGTACGGGTGAAATTCCGTGAGGGGCTTGCTCCATGGGATTGCATGGAGGATTCTAAGCGGGATTGCACTACGGGATGTAATGGCCCGGTGGCACACCGTTGATCACCTGGCTCCGAATTCGCGGAGGCGCCGCATGCAGCCCCATATCCAGGCCGACATCCGCGCGGCTGTTCTGGACCCGCTGTTGATATCGCCTGATCAGACGGCCCGCTTGCGCGGGCAGCGGTGCGCCCGGTGCGGGGCGGCGGGGAACCTGCGCCCCGGCGGCTACGCCTACACCGCATCCGAAGGCCGGGGCCGTCTCGGCTGGGCCGTGAAGGTGTGCCGCACGTGCCCGAACTGGGGTGCGCGATGAGGGAGATCGAACCGGCGAATGCCGGGGCCCACTGGATCGCCCAGGCCCACGAGCAGCCTGCCCAGGTGTGGGAGGAGTGGGCCAGCAACCTGGCCGTCGCCCTGCTGCCCGCCGGCCGCACGTGGGACGCGGTGGCCATGTCCTCCAGCCGGATGCAGGCCGTCGCAGAAGTCCTCGGCCAAGGCATGGCCAGGGTCCCCCTCTTGACCGACCTCACCGTCGACCGCACCTACGTCCTCGTCCCGGCAGGCACGGCCGAGACCTGGACTGAGCCCGACACGACCCCCATCGGCGCGGGCTTCTGGCTGGTCGCCTCCAAGCCGGGCGGGCGCCAGGTCCCCGCCGGTACCTGGGTGCAGGAACCCGGCCTGATGACGCAACTCGCCGACCCGGACGCCCTGCGGGCGGCCCTGAACCGGACGACGGAGAACTCATGAGGCACCACACCACCGCCCCCACCGCGCTGCTGGGCGGCCACCGGCTCTTCTACGTCCCCCCGCAGGGCCTCTCCCTGGCCGACCGGGCCGCTGCCCGCCGCCAGGACTCCGGGCAGCGCGCCTCGTGGCCCTTCCCCGCTTACGACGACAAGACCCCCGAGCGGGCCAGGTTCAACGCCGGGATCGCCTACGGACTGTGGGGCGTCGAGCCGCCGTACGCCCAGGCCCTCGCCACCCTGACCGGGCACCTGACCAGCCACGCCATGAACGTCCTGGTCACGCACCGGTACATCGTGACCGCCGTGCTTCGCCGCGGGTTAGCCACCGTCAGCGTGCTGGCCCTCCAGGGCCATCCGCGCACGATCACCGATCCGGGCGCGCATCCCGACGTCCGGCGCATCGCGGATGCCTGGGGGTGTATCTCCCTCGCCGCCGGCCCCTGCCTCTACGCCGCCGGCCAGATCCCTGAGGACGCGCCGGAGCACCGCTGACGAGCCCGTGCTCTGCGGGTGGGAGGCCGGTCCGACCGGCGGCCCGCCCGGGGCGCACGGCCCCGCGCGACACCGCAGGATCCGACCGGCATGGATCGATACCCAGAGCAGCGAGGGCGGCCATCCGGCAACGGCCTCGACCAGCCCGCGACACACCGCCACCTCCGGAGGTCGTTGTGACCCAAGACGCCCAAAGCACCAGTCCCCGCTACACGAACGCTGGCGGCATCTTCGCTTCGTGCGGCGCGCCGTACGTGGCCTACCGCCGCCCGCACCCCCCGGCCGTCATCGACTACCTCGCGAACCAGTGGGGATGGGCGACAATCCGGCCGCGCATCCTCGACCTCGGATGCGGGCCGGGCACCCTGGCCCTCGACCTGGCCGAGCGAGGAGCCTCGGTCACCGCGGTCGACGCGTCCGAGGAGATGCTCGCGGCCGGCCGCGACTGGGCCCAGGCACGCGGCATCAGGACGGTCACCTGGAAGCACACCGACGCCACCGAGGCGGCGGCCCTGGCGAAGCACACAGGGCTGTTCCACGGGGCGGTGATTGCCGACGCGTTCCACTGGATGGACCGGCCCCAGGTCCTGGCCGCCCTCGATGAGGCCGTCCGGCCGAGCGGGTTCGTTGCCATCGTCGGCTACCGGGCACCGGGCACCCAGCGCGAATGGTGGCACCCGCTGCTTGAGCAGCTGCGCCTGCGCTGGTTGGGCTCGGCCAACCTCGCGGGCCCGGCCACGGCGTACGTCGAGCCCGCCGGCGACCACGAAGAGGTCCTGCGCCGGTCCGCGTTCAGCCAGGTGTCCGTCCTGCGTACGGACTACCGGCGGACCTACACCCTCGATGAGCTGGTCGGCCTCCAGCGCACCTACGCCTACTCCTCGGCGGCGACGCTCGGAGACCGGCAGACCGCCTTCGAAGAGGACCTGCGCCACACCCTGACAGCCGCCCGGCCGGACGGCCGCTTCGAGGCCACTCTCCAGGCCGCGGTGATCGTCGGCCGCCGCCCGGGCGACACCACCTGAGAACGCACCCCTACGACCAACCCCCGCCGGTTCGCCTGCCGCAACCACAACTGGGAGAAGAGAATGAAGGTCACCGTCATCGGTATGGGCCGCCTGGGCGTGCCCTACCTGACCGCCCTGGCCGAGCTGGGGCACGACGTGCTCGGCGTCGACATCAACCCCGAGACGCTGGACGCGCTGAAGGCCGGCCGCTGCCCCTTCGACGAGCCCGGCATCACGGACTACATCGCCAAGCACACCGCTGCGGGCCGGATGCGGTTCACCGACTCCTACGACGAAGCCGCCGCCCACGGCGACGTGTTCTTCCTCGCTGTGCCGACCCCGCAGCGCGAGGGGGCCATGACGATGGACCTGAGCGCGGTCGAGGAGTCCATCACCGCCCTCGCCCGCCGGCTGACGCGCGCCGCGGTGCTGATCGGCAAGTCGAGCCTCCCGGTGGGGGAGAGCGGACGGTTGGCGGCCCTGGCGGCCGCCGAAGCCCCGGACGGCGTGCGGCTGCGGGTGGGCTGGAGCCCGGACTTCCTGCGCGAGGCGCTGTCCATGGAGACGACCCTGCGCCCCGCACGGCTGGTCCTGGGATCGTCGGACGCCGACCGGACCGTGGTTGAGAGCATCGCCCGGCGGGTCTGGGCCGGCTGGCTGGAGGCCGGGGTGGTGATGCTGTCCACCGACCTCGTGACCGCCGACCTGACCAAGGCGGCCGCCAACGCCTTCCTCTCCACGAAGCTTTCGTTCGCCAACCTCGTCGACGACGTCTGCCAGGCAGCAGGCGCCGACTCCCGGACGGTCGCCACCGCCATCGGACTGGACCCGCGCATCGGCCCGTTCGGCCTGACAGCCGGCCTCGGCTGGGGCGGCTCCTGCCTGAGCAAAGACATCCGTGCCCTCGCCGATCGCGCCCAGGCCCTGGGCCAGAGCGCCGCCGCCGACTTCCTGTCTGCCGTGGACCAGACCAACACCGCACGCCGCGAGCTTGCCGTCGCGCACGCCGCCGCAGTCCTGCCCGGCGGCCTGAACGGGGCCGTGGTGGCCCTGTGGGGGGCCTCCTACAAGCCGTCCGTCGGCGACATCAGCGACTCACCCGCCCTGGACGTCGCCATGCGGATGCACCGCGCGGGCGCGGAGGTCCGCGTCCACGACCCCAGCGTCAACGACCTCGTGCGACGCCACCACCCCGAGCTCACGGTGGTCGACGCCCCCGCCGAAGCCCTCGTCGGCGCCGGGGTGCTGATCGTGGCCACCGACTGGCCGCGCTACACCGCCCTGGACCCCGCCTCCCTCGCCGACTCCACCACCCGGACCGTCATCGACGCCCGCCGCTGCCTGAACCCCATCCGCTGGCGGGCCGCCGGCTGGGAGCACCAGCAGCTCGGGGCATTCCGCCACCACACCGCCCAGGAGGCCTGAGGAGATGGAGCTGTTCGAGAACGCCGCGGTACACCGCGGCGTATCCGGAACCCGTGGCTGGGTTGTCGCCCCCGTACGGGGGCTGAACGACCCGTCCCCGCAGGGCCGGTACATCCTGGTGGCCGAGGACCTCACCCCGGCCGACACTGCCGCCCTCGACCTCTCCCTGGTCGCCGGGTTCTGCACCGCGAGCGGCGGCCCCACCTCCCACACGGTGCAGGTGGCCCACGGCCTGGGCATCCCCGCCGTCGTCGCGGCCGGCGCCGGGATCCTGGCCCTGCCGTCGGGCACCGTGTGCGCGCTCGACGGCGACGGCGGTCTCCTGCACACCGGTCTGGCCGGCCCGGATCTTCAGGCCGCGATCGGACGCGAAGACGAGCAGGCCGAGCGAAACCGGCTCCGGCACCAAGCGGCGCTGGCCGGCGGCCCGGCGCCGGGCGGGGTCACCCTGTCCACCACGTTCGTGAAGCCCGCCCAGGCCGCCGAGCTCGCGGGCAGCGCCGCCAGCGGGATCGGCCTGCTGGCCACCGAACTCCTCTTCCTGGGCCGCGAGCACGAGATCACCGACGAGGACGCCCACTACCAGGCCTACCGCAGCCTGGCCGACGCAGCAGGGGACGCGGAGATCACCGTACGGACCCTCGACATCGGCGGCGACAAACCCGTCCCCGCCCTCAACCTGCCCCAGGAGGACAACTCCTTCCTCGGCGTCCGGGGTCTGCGCCTGGCCCTGCGCCGCCCGGACGACCTCCTGATCCCCCAGCTGCGGGCCCTCTACCGCACGGCCGCAGACGGGGCGCGGCTGCGCATCATGTTCCCGATGGTCACCACCGTCGAGGAGTTCACCCGGGCCGCAGCCCTCGCCAAGGGCATTCGGCGAGAACTGAGGGCGCCGCGGGTGCCGCTGGGCGTGATGGTGGAGGTGCCGGCCTGCGCCCTGGCCGTCGACCAGTTCATCGGGTCCGTCGACTTTCTCAGCATCGGGACCAACGACCTGACCCAGTACCTCCTGGCAGTCTCGCGCACCAACCCGGCCCTCGCCCGCGACATCGACCCCCTGCACGTCGCGGTGAACCGCACCGTCGCCCACGTCGCCGACACCGCCGGCCCGGCCGGCGTACCGGTATCCGCCTGCGGCGGCCTGGCGGCCAGCCCCGTCGGCGCCGCCGTCCTGGCCTCGCTCGGCATCAGCGGCCTGACCGTCACGCTCCCCGCGATCCCCGCCGTACACGAGGCCCTCACCCGCCTCGGCGACGACGCCCGCCTGTCGATCCGGCACGAAGCCCTCACCACCGGCGGCACCGGCCACCTCACGCAGCACGTCGCCACGCTCCTCGGCCTCTGAGCCGACAGGCCCAGCGGTCCCGGGGCAGAACGCGTGCCCCGGGACCGCCCACTCCCTCTGGACCGGAAGGGTCGACTTCGTCATGCCCGCGACCACGCCCCGCCCGATCAACGTCCTGCTGATCGGCGGCTGCGGCCACTGGGCCGCCATCGAGAACCACGTCCCGGCCATCCTCACCCTGCAGCGCCGTGGCTTCCCGGTCAGGGTCAGCGCCATCTGTGACCTGCGAGACCCCTACGACGAGAACCTCCTTCGCCACATGCCGGACCTGCTGGACCTCCTGCGCTACGACCGGCCCCAGTGGATTCAGCCGGGGCCGGGGGAGAAGGCCGAGGACCTGGAGCGCCGCTTGGACGCCGCCCACGCCTGCCAGCCGTTCGACGTGGCGATCGTTGCCTGCGACCCCGTCGCCCACTACCCCTACCTGCACTGGGCGACCCGGCGCGGCATCCACGTCCTGTGCGACAAGCCGATCGTCGCCGTCGCGGACGCCGCCTGGGACGTGCACGCCGCAGCCACCATCGACACCCACTTCGACAACCTGCTCAAAGCCCACCTCGACCGGCCCGGCCACCTCTTCGCCATGCCCATGCGCCGCCGGGCCAACGACGCCTTCGTGGACTCCTCCCGCCTGATCACCGAGGTCTACGAGAAGCACGGCCAGCCCCTGACCATGGCCAACTTCACCGTGACCGGCGGCCACTTCCGCCTGCCCGAGGAGTACGGCCTCGGCAACGCCCACGGCTACACCCACGGCGTCGGCGCGCTCGCTTTCTCCAGCTACCACTACATCGACCTCATGGCCTGGTACCTGGGCCTGGCCCAGGGCCCCCTCACCGTGCTGCGGATCACCAATCACTACGTGCGGCGCGTGGGCGACTACCTCGATACCGGCCAGAACCGCGCCCTCGAAGCCCTCCTGCGGCCCCTGTCACCGGAGCCGGCCGCGATGGCCGGCCTGGATCGGCGGACCGCTCTGGCGGAGATGGACTTCGCCTTCACCCTCGAACTCCTCGACGACGACGCCCGGGTCCACGGCTACCTCACGTACGCCTTCACCTCCAACAGCTACTCCCACCGCCAGGTCGGCCTCCAAGAAGCCGACCGCGCCGGACACCTGCCCTTCCGGGAGAAGGGCCGCATGTCCCAGTTCGTCATCGACCTCCACCAGGGCCCCCTCCAGCACGTACGCGTCAGCAAGAACGACGTCGTCGGCGACCGCTACCGCATCCGCCTCGAACACCGCCGCAACCCCCTCATCGACGCCTCGGGCGGACGCTACGCGGACACGGTGTACGAGAACGCGCACAGCGCCAGCACCGTCACCCCCCAGACCATGACCGCCGAGTTCCTGCGCGCCGCCGCCGGATGCCCCCCGAACGAACTGGTCTCCCGGCGCATGACACACCTCGCGGACCAGACCCTCACCCAGCGCATCTACGCGGCCATGTACCGGCTGATCGCCGCCCGCCACGAAGCCGACGCCGAACGCCGCACCGTACTCACGCCGTCGCTCCTCATCGACATCCCCCGCTGAGCCCGCACGCCCACTCGAAGGACACCGACATGAACGACCTCCCGGCCGTGGACCACGGCATCCTCTTCTTCCCCCGCGGCGGATCCTCCCTCGTCGTCAAGAACCTCACCGAGCAGACCCTCGCCGCCGGCCGACCGGCCCGCATCTTCGCCGGCTCCCTCGGACAGCCCGGCGCCTACTCCCACGCCCCCACGTTCTACACCGGCCTGCCCCTGACGGTCACCGACTACAACCCGGCTGCCACCGCCCACACCCACGGCGCGGACGCCCTCGCCCAGCCGGTGCCCATGCACCCCAGCTACGAGGACCGCACCGGCGCCCCCGACCGCGTCTTCGCCGCCGTCGCCCCGCACACAGCCGACGCCATCGAGACCTACTGGCGCCGCCACCTCACCACCCACCACGCAGGACTGGCCGGCCTGCTTCATCTGCACCACCTGACCCCCCTGCATGGCGTCGCCCAGGGCGGCCACCGCCCGGTGGTGACCACCCTGCACGGCACCGAGCTGAAGTTCCTCGCCCACGCTCTGCGCCGACTGCGCCTCGCCGACGCCGTGGGCCTGTCCGTCGCCGACCTCGGCGAGCAGTACCGCACCGAACCCCGGGCAACCGTGCGGCGCATCGCCCAGACCGCGGGTGCTCCCGACCTCAACGAGGCCGAGTCACTGCTCACCGATCGCTGGCACATGTGGACCCACGCCCGGCACTGGGTGGACCGGCTGCGCGCCTACGCCCGAACCTGCGACCGGGTCGTGGTCATCTCCGAACAAGACCGCGCCCTCGCCCAATCCCTGGCCCACATCCCCGACAGCCGGATCGACCTCGTGCCCAACGGCGTCGACACCGACCGATTCACCCCGCCCGGGTCCTTCGACGACGCCGACCGCTCCAAGATCCTCCACCGGTGGCTCGTCGACGACCCCCAAGGCTGGCTCCCCGGCCGTGAACCCGGCACCATCCGCTACACCACCGGTGACGTGCGCCGCCTGCTCCACGACGACCAGGGCCGCCGCCGGCCGCTCCTGCTGTGGATGGGCCGCTTCCTCGCCTTCAAGCACCTCAACCTCCTCCTGGAGGCGGTCGCCGTCCTGCGCCAGCGCACTCCCCTCCGCCCCGCGCTGCTGGTCCTGGGAGGCAACCCCGGCGAATGGGAAGGCGAGCACCCTCACACCCTCGCCTCCCGCCTCGGCATCACCGACGACATCTTCTTCGCGGGCTGGCGCCCCCACAGCGACCTCATCGACGGCCTGCACTGCGCCGACCTCCTCACCGCCCCCTCCGTGGACGAGCCCTTCGGCCTGATCTACCTCGAAGCGATGGCCTCCGGCACCCCCGTGATCGCCTCCGCCAGCGGCGGCCCCCTCGGCTACGTCACCACCACCGGCCCCCACGCCACCGGCTGGCTCCCGGCCCCCGGCGACCTCGACGACCTCGCCGCCACCATCGAGCACGCCCTCGACGACACGGCCGAGCTGACTCGCCGAGGCCATGCCGCCGGCCAGTTCGCCCGCGACCGCTACTCCTGGCGCAGCCTCACCCCTCGCTACTTCGACATCTACGACCGCGTCCTCACCGACCGGACCTCCTGAACCGCGCACCGGCGGACCGCCACGGCCGACCGCCCCAGAAGCAGCACGATTCCGGCAGCGGAAGCCCTGCCGAGTAGGGTGGCGCCCGAGATCCGGGCGTCATCCGGCATATCCGAACAACGCCCCTGAACCGGCACGAGAAGGATGGACAGAACATGGCAGAGCGACGCATCGCGGTGTTCGGCGCCGGATACATCGGACTGGTGACCGGAGCATGCCTCGCCGAGCTGGGCCACCAGGTGGCCGTCCGGGACATCAACCCCGAACGCGTCCGCATCCTCAACGCCGGTGACGTCCCCATCCACGAACCCGGCCTTGGCGACATGATCGCCCGCAACAAGGAACGCCTGACCTTCACCGAGGATCTCACCGAGGCCGTCACCGGCGCCGAGATCGCCTATGTCTGCGTGGACACCCCGCCCTCCGCCTCCGGCGACGCAGACCTCTCCCGCGTATGGGCCGTCGTCCGCTCCCTCACCGACGCCGACGACCTGAAGGCCGTCGTCATGAAGTCCACCGTCCCCGTCGGCACCGGCGCCCGCGCCCGCGCCCTCCTCGACGAGATCGGCCTGGCCCACGTCGGCTACGTCTCCAACCCCGAGTTCACCGCCGAAGGCCGCGCCATCCAAGACTTCATGGCCCCCGACCGCATCGTCATCGGCCAGGACAACGACACCGCCGGCGCCCTCGTCGCCGCCCTGCACACCGGCATCAACGCACCCATCGCCACCATGGACGTCAAGTCCGCCGAGATGGTCAAACTCGCCGCCAACGCACTCCTCGCCACGAAGATCAGCTTCGCCAACGAGATCGCCACCCTCTGCGAGAACACCGGCGCCGACGTCACCGAAGTCCTCGGAGCCGTCGGCATGGACCACCGCCTCGGCGCCCACTTCCTGCGCCCCGGCATCGGCTGGGGCGGCTCCTGCTTCCCCAAGGACAGCGAAGCCCTGCGCCAGATGGCCTCCAACACCGGCTTCCACCCCCAGCTCCTCACCGCCGTCATCAACGTCAACAACATCCAAAAGCGCCGCGCCATCCAGCACCTCAAGGACGAACTCGGCGACCTCGCCGGCAAGCGCATCGCCCTCCTCGGCATGGCCTTCAAGCCCGGCACCGACGACATGCGCGAAGCACCCTCCACCGTGCTCGCCAGCCGCCTCCTCGCCGAAGGCGCACACGTACGCTCCTGGGACCCCCTCGCCCGCCCGGCCGCCGGAGAACCCTGGGACTCCACCACCCGCTACCCGACCCCCCAGCAGGCCCTGGCCAACGCGGACGCGGCAGTGATCGTGACCGAATGGCCCGAACTCGCCGAAGTCGACTGGACCGAAGCGCACAGCGCCATGCGCACACCAGTCCTGTTCGACGGACGCAACCTCCTCGACCCAGCGCGCCTGCGCGAGATCGGATTCCGGTACACCTCCGTCGGCCGCCCCTGACTGCTCGTCCACCAGCAGGCTGTCGCCTCCACCGTCGGCCGGGCCCTACCACCTGACCAGACCACCCGGGCGCCTCCCACACAGGGATAGGAGTCCCGGACGCCGGGCTGCTTGCCGAGCCGGTGACGCTCCAGCCGCAACGCGCCGAGGTGGCGCACCTCGTACACGTGCCGCCGCCACGCGGCGGCCTCGGTCTCCTCCGGCCGCGGGTAGGTGTCGAAGAAGGCCCGGCGCTCGTTTCTGTTTGGCGCGGGCCATCCGCATCGTCCAGTCCGCCTCCGGGTCGCCCCACCAGGGGCGGTCCATGTCCAGGACGCCGCAGATCGCCGGGACCAGCACGGACGCACTGACCTTGGCGATCTCCAGAGTGGGACCCCATCTCCCGCCCGAACCGGTCCAGTACCACCAGTACCCCCACTCCTGGGCCCAGGCTTGCGTGTTGCGCAGGGCAGCGAGCAGTCGCTCGCCGGGCTCGCACCCAATGAGCTGCAAGGGGATGTCTGGGCGGACCTTGCGCGGGGCGACGAGACCGTCGATGCTGCGGCATTCGCCGACAGGCCCCGCCCCTGTAGTCCTCTTCTGCTACTGCGAAGCGCGGAACGGCAGGCATCGTGCCAGGGCCGGCGCCGGGCCAGACCTCGCTGTGTTCGATCACGCCAGTGCCGACGACGACGTCGACGAGTCCCGGATCGGTCGCGTTGGGCGAGGACGAGATGACGACCGTGTCCACCAGGGTCCACGCGAACTGGGGGCCCTTCTCATCTGAGATGTCAACATCCAGATTGCCCAAAGACCGCGTGGCCTCGTCGGGAAAGGCACATCGTGCCATGGCCCTGCGGGCGTGCACCCGCGCAGAGTCAGGAGTTCACGTGACGGCGGCACCGGGTCGGCGAACAGTCCCTCGACATCGGCGCACCGCCCCCAGAAGTCGCTCTCAAGGCCGGCATCCTGGCGGGTCAGAAGATATCTGACCGGAAAGATGTGATCCCACATGCCATGGTCCCCGACCCGCAGGAAGCCTCCGAACACTTGAACCGACTTGGCGGGTCAACGATACGGAGCAACGTTCCCCGGCCCGACGGAAGGGGCAGTCAGCTCTTGCCTTGCCGAGCGGCTCCGGTGGCGGTGGTGTTTCGTACCGGAACTGTACCGCTGTCACAGAGGCCGGGGCCGCGCCGATCCGGAGGGGTGACCCTGGCTTCGGATCGCATCTCGACCGTGACGGTGACGGCGTCGCCTGCGAGTGACACCTCGCGGGCCGCTCCGTCGGACGAGGTTGCCGGCAGTGGTAGGCGGTCCGCCCGGTCGACGTGCGAAGGGCTCCCGGGCGGACTCCGCCTTCCACGCTGCCCCGTCGCAGGCGGGTCGGCCGTGAACGCGGCCGCGTACTGATCCGAACGGGCAGCGGACTGACTCCGCGTTCCTCGGCGGAGGACCGGGCGGAGGTAGGCCGTTGGGCGGATATGCCAAGAGCCGGCCCCGTTTTCGGGTGCCGGCTCTGTCGGCCTTCTCACGCGCCATACGTGATCACGCGGGTCCGCTTGCAACTGGTTGGAGCCAGGGCGTTCGCGGGATTTCGCCGAGGAACTCGACGCGCTGTCGATACTGACACCGGCTGTCCCGCCCTGCAAATGATCATGGGACGAATCTGAGCGAACCCGCTCACCGCCCGCGCCTGCCGCGTAGCCCGGCGAAAGCATTCGGGCATTCGCCCAGTTGAGGGATGAGCCCACTAATCGGACCGTAGTGCGATCCACCAATTTCTGCCTGGGACAGCACGGTAGCCAACTCGCTCCGGCGTGCACCGGGGCGCGTCCAGGGTGGCACGATTCTCTCGATCGCGGGTGGCGCCATCCACCCGTGACCGTTTCACCGTGTGTTGGAGCCAGCGGGATTTCCCCGTGTCGCAGCGGTGTCCGGTTCCCAGAGGGGACCGGACACTCCAAGATCCAAAGGAACGAACAGTGGTGACCCCCACCCCTTTACGGACCGACGCCCGTCCCAGCCAGCAGGCCGCTGACTCCACCCCCAGCAGTGGCCGCAGCGACGCCGGGATCGTCATCGCCTTCATCATCTCCGCCGCCGCTCTCGCGGCCAAAGGCATGCCCGTGACCGACGTCCTGGGCCTCCTCGCCGGCGCGGGCGTCACCGCCGTGACCACGGTGCGCCTGAAGTCCGGCAGAGTCCTCGGCCGCAGGGGACAGGCCATCCGCGCCGCGCTGACCACCGCTCCGCAGGAGTAGCAGCCGCCGATGGGCCGCCCCGAAAACAAAATCCCCCACCCCGACATGGCGGTGGGACGCCTCGCCCAGAGCCTGCGCACCGCCCGCGCCAACGCAGCCCTCACCTATGACCAGCTCGCCCGCCGCGCCGGATACAGCCGCGCCACCCTCCAGCGCGCCGCCTCCGGCGAACGCGTCCCGCCCCCGGAGGTGGTACGCGCCTACGCGATCGGCTGCAACGTCAACCCAGGACTGGTCATGGGCCTGTGGCACCAGGCCCAGAAGGAGAAGGTGCGCCGCACCAGCGGTGCGCACTCCTCCGACGCTCCGCGTCTGAACATGGCCCGGGACGAGGCCGACCTCGGTGCGGTCCTCGCCGGCCTCCACGAACGAGCCGGCGCCCCCTCGCTCCGAGTGATGCAGCGCCGTACGGAGCTGGCCCCGGGCATACAGCGCCTCTCACGCTCCACACTGCACCGGATCATCCGCCGCAGGCTCATTCCCCAGACCCGGGAGCGGATGGAGGCCTACCTCGTCGCCTGTGACCTCGCCCCGCACAAACGCCCGGCATGGATGGAGGCATGGAAGCGGGTGCGCGCCACCGCGGAGAACGAACGGGACCGGCGCAGGCGTTATGAGCAGGCACGCGCACGGGAGGTCGACGCCTTGCTGGCTGGTCCCCACAGCGACGAGGCGGCACGGCGCCTGATCAGGAAGGCCGGATTCGCGCCGACCGAGAAGTTTCCCGGCCCCCGTCAGCCATGGGGTGCTCGCTGCGTGACCTGCGGGAAGTGGGGCCGGTTCCGGCTGGCACAGATCATCCTCGGCGAAGCCGGGTGCGTGGTCTGCCGAGCGGCCCACCTAGGCAGTCCCGAGCCGCCCGCGGCCGCGCAGCACCTGCCGGTCCTGGTGAGGGGAGCGACCTCGGCATTCGACTGCCTGCCGAGGGCTGGATCGCCCTGACGTCGGTGGCTTCGCAAGGCGGCTCGGGCACGGCGGGGCCGGCCGACTCGGACGGGCTGGTTGGAGACCAAGCTCCGCTGGGGCCTGGCGGCGGACGACCACTAGCGCGAGGCGCTGCTTGGGCTGCGGAGGACTGCCCCGGCTCGACCGTCTCCTACGAGACCGCGCCTAGGACTCCTGGGGCGCGGCCAGGCGGGAGCCGAGCCTGAACCGCAGCTCGCCCGCGGCCCTTGTGATCCTCTCGGGCTGGGTGTCGTCGTCGAGCACCGCGAGCAGGACCATCAAAGCCCTGGCCTCGTCCTCGCTGATCAGCTTCAGCCGGGTCTCGTTCGCACCGTCGAGCAGTACGTCCAGCATGTCGTCGTCCATGCCGACAACAACGCCTGACCGCCGCCGCCGTCACAGGCGCATCGGGCTGAGGTCCGCTTCGTTGTGTCCAATGCCGCAGTTGTTGCGGAGGGCGGCGACCGCCTCGACGGCCGCTCCAGCAGCCTTGTTGGTCTTGATTTTCGCCGCACTGGGCTCCCGGGCCCACAGCGGCGATACCGTGGTGACACCACGCCAGATGACAGTCCAGGAGTCCCGGATGAGCAAGCAGCCAGCCACCGCGCCCGTGCCCGCTGGGCCGTCCGCAGTGCAGGGCGCGACCGCTGGCAGCCCGTCGACTCGACGGCTGATCCCCCCCAAGCAACTAAATGAAAACAGCCATCTGAGCCGATAAAGCCCCAGATCAGAAAGAGTCGACCCCGCGCCCGCGGGGATGGTCCGGCTCCTCGCCTCTCCTTTGTTGCCGAAAGGAGGTCGACCCCGCGCCCGCGGGGATGGTCCGCGATGAGCGAAGGCGAGGGGTACGCGGGCATCGTCGACCCCGCGCCCGCGGGGATGGTCCGCTGCCCTCGCTCCGGGAGGTCTGCGACGCGCAGTCGACCCCGCGCCCGCGGGGATGGTCCGCGCGGCTGCCTGGTCCCGAGCGATCTCGGCGGGTCGACCCCGCGCCCGCGGGGATGGTCCTGTCAGGGGGATGGCTACGGCTTCGGGCTCTCTGTCGACCCCGCGCCCGCGGGGATGGTCCCTTGGTTGCGACGTCCCAGGCCTTGCTCGGGCTGTCGACCCCGCGCCCGCGGGGATGGTCCGATCGTTTCGAGAATTCTCTGAGGAGTTGTTCTGTCGACCCCGCGCCCGCGGGGATGGTCCGGCGACCTCGTCGCCCTGCTCCTCATGGCCGCCGTCGACCCCGCGCCCGCGGGGATGGTCCGCGGTACGGCAGCGGGCGTGGCAAGGTCCGCTAGTCGACCCCGCGCCCGCGGGGATGGTCCGTCCACCCTCGCCGCCGCCCTGCCGGTGGACGTGTCGACCCCGCGCCCGCGGGGATGGTCCGGGCGAGGTGGCTGTTCCTGGCCGCAGTGTCCTGTCGACCCCGCGCCCGCGGGGATGGTCCGAAACTCCCGTACAGCCACATCTTCGTGGACACGTCGACCCCGCGCCCGCGGGGATGGTCCGCCCCGCGGGATGGCCTACCAGGTAGTCATCAAGTCGACCCCGCGCCCGCGGGGATGGTCCGCCGCCAGGTCTCTCGACCGGCGCGGCGATACCGTCGACCCCGCGCCCGCGGGGATGGTCCGTCGGTCAGGACGACCGCGGCAACCCGCAGTTCGTCGACCCCGCGCCCGCGGGGATGGTCCGCCGTGATCCTGCCCAGCGACGTCGTCCAGCTCGTCGACCCCGCGCCCGCGGGGATGGTCCGCCTTGCCGATCGGTCCTAGCGCCCAGCAGGTCGTCGACCCCGCGCCCGCGGGGATGGTCCGCCGGCACTCACCCCCGAGATGACGTCGTCCGAGGTCGACCCCGCGCCCGCGGGGATGGTCCTTCGGTACTACCGGAGTTACAGAGTTCGGAAGTGTCGACCCCGCGCCCGCGGGGATGGTCCCGTGATGCGCTGGCCGAGTCGGGCCCGGCCCGAGTCGACCCCGCGCCCGCGGGGATGGTCCGCGCGGGATGCCGACGGCGCCGCCCGTCGCGAAGTCGACCCCGCGCCCGCGGGGATGGTCCTAGGCCCACGTGGGAATGAACGCGGGACGCTGCGTCGACCCCGCGCCCGCGGGGATGGTCCGACCCGCCGCACCAACGGGGCGACGGGCCGGTAGTCGACCCCGCGCCCGCGGGGATGGTCCGAGAAAACGGTCAGACAGCACGCGGGCCAGAGGGTCGACCCCGCGCCCGCAGGGATGGTCCGTTCGGCGCCTCCGACCTGGCCCCGGCCGTTGTGTCGACCCCGCGCCCGCGGGGATGGTCCGAGGGCTCGTGTCGCCAAGGCGCTTTCCTCGGCGTCGACCCCGCGCCCGCGGGGATGGTCCGAATCAGGTGGCGGTGAACAGCGGTGGACTGGGGTCGACCCCGCGCCCGCGGGGATGGTCCGATGAACGTCGCCATCATCGAGGTCGAGTACACGTCGACCCCGCGCCCGCGGGGATGGTCCGGGCATGGTCGGCGCTCAGCCCCTGGGCCTTATGTCGACCCCGCGCCCGCGGGGATGGTCCGGCCGGAGAGGCCGACCGACCCGAACACGGGCCGTCGACCCCGCGCCCGCGGGGATGGTCCCCCCACCAGACCGGTCTCCTACCCACCGAAGGGGTCGACCCCGCGCCCGCGGGGATGGTCCGACCGGGCAGCTTCCGTCGCAGTGGTGGGCGCAGTCGACCCCGCGCCCGCGGGGATGGTCCGGCACGCACGGCGGTCTTCATGCTGACGCTGTGGTCGACCCCGCGCCCGCGGGGATGGTCCGGTGGTTTTCCTCAGAAACTGCGAGTCAAGTCCGTCGACCCCGCGCCCGCGGGGATGGTCTGGGCTGCGGGTGGTCGAGCAGGTAGCCGTAGCGGTCGACCCCGCGCCCGCGGGGATGGTCCTTTTTTGACGCTGACGACCAACGGCCTGCCGGTGTCGACCCCGCGCCCGCGGGGATGGTCCCCTTACGAGGCTGGCCTCAGCAACCGTCGAGCCGTCGACCCCGCGCCCGCGGGGATGGTCCGGGCGAGGCCCTGCGGACGAAGGCCGTCGGCAAGTCGACCCCGCGCCCGCGGGGATGGTCCGGCGGCCAAGGCCGAGGCCGAGCGGCACACCACGTCGACCCCGCGCCCGCGGGGATGGTCCTTTGGGCTCACCCGATCGAGGCTCCCGACGGCCGTCGACCCCGCGCCCGCGGGGATGGTCCGAGCGCGCTATCGGCACTCTGGCGCGAGTGATAGTCGACCCCGCGCCCGCGGGGATGGTCCGCTGATCGGCCGCTGGATATAGCCCGGCTGGCCGTCGACCCCGCGCCCGCGGGGATGGTCCTACTGCATCGCCAACCACGAAGACGGTTCCGAGGTCGACCCCGCGCCCGCGGGGATGGTCCGAGACCGCCGTCCCGCGCCCGGTGGGGGGCGGGGTCGACCCCGCGCCCGCGGGGATGGTCCGTGCCCGGCCTGTTCGGGAAGGTCCCGCATGACGTCGACCCCGCGCCCGCGGGGATGGTCCCGGGCAGTGGGAGGAACCGCCCCGCTTCCGGCAGTCGACCCCGCGCCCGCGGGGATGGTCCGGTGCTGCACTGCCCGCGCGGCAGGGTCGGCTTGTCGACCCCGCGCCCGCGGGGATGGTCCGGGCCGCTCCCTCCACGGGAGGACCGGCTCCGGGTCGACCCCGCGCCCGCGGGGATGGTCCCAGCTGGTGACCGGCGAGCGCCTGCTCGGCAGCGTCGACCCCGCGCCCGCGGGGATGGTCCGGACACCTGATGTACGCGCTCGACATCGAGACCGTCGACCCCGCGCCCGCGGGGATGGTCCGCTCCGGTTGGGCGGGGCGGTGCTCCGGCTCCGGTCGACCCCGCGCCCGCGGGGATGGTCCGTGGGGCAAGGGTCCACTGACGTGCGCGATGCTGTCGACCCCGTGCCCGCGGGGATGGTCCGGCCACGTACACCCGGACGCTCGGCTACCACGCGTCGACCCCGTGCCCGCGGGGATGGTCCGGCGCACTGCGTGCTGTCCGGGATCGAGATGCAGTCGACCCCCCGCCCGCGGGGATGGTCCGCCTACGTGGCCCGTGATCACCATCTACGGACCGTTGGCCCCGCGCCCGCGGGGATGGTCCGGCCCCCGCGAACGGCGAGGGCCAGGCGGTGGAGTCGACCCCGCACCTGCGGGGATGGTCCTAGTCTCCTGTATGCCCGTGGGGCCTCCTGAGGGTTGAGGGTCTCGGGGGATGGGGTTCGGTTTTCGCAGGTCAAGGCGTGTTGTCAGTGGTGGTCCTTACTCTCTGGTGTTCTTCGGACGAGTTCGTGGAGGGTCTGGTGGACTTACAGCAGCTGCGTGAGCGGTTTGAGCCCTCTGTCGCGGCGGCCCTGGAGACGTTGTGGGGCAAGTCGCGTGAGCGGGCCGGGGGTACCACGAACCTTCTGATGGCGCATCTCCTGGACACTGCTGCGGTAGCGGAGTTGCTTTGGGACGGCTTCCTTGCTCCTTCGACAAGGTCGGCCCTGGATGCGGTCGCCGGTGGGCCGGGGCGCGGGCGAGGGCTGTTCGCCTGGCTGTGCGGGATCCACGATTGCGGCAAGGCGACGCCGGTGCATCAGCGTCTGTGGTCCGAGGGTGCGGAGGCGGTGCGGGGGTCGGGGCTGACCTGGTTCGAGCCGGCTGCTGTGGCGGGGGCGAAAAGCCAGAGGCGCTGGCGTCACGACTGGGCCGGTGGGCTGATGGCGCGTGAGCTGTTGGCCTCGGCCGGCTGGGGCCCGGAGCAGGTGGACTGGGTGTGGCCTCTGGTGGCGGGGCATCATGGCGCGTTTCCGTCGCTGCGGGACGTTCAGGAGCCCAGGACGGCCAAGGGGCAGTTGAGGGGGAGGGGGCTCTGGCGCCAGGTTCAGCATGCGGTGCTGGATGTTTTCACCCAAGAGCTGGGGTTCGGGGGCCTCGGCGAGCTGCAGCCTGTGGCGGTCCCGTCGCGGGCGCTGCAGTTGCAGCTCAGTGGTCTGGTGGTCATGGCGGACTGGATCGCGAGTGACGAACGCTTCTTCCACGGCATGGATGACCTGCGGCAGGTGAGTCTGGACGCTTCCCGCCAGCGGGCGGCTGCGGCCTGGACGGCACTGGGACTCCAGCGGGGCTGGGGGGCCCTGACCGCTCCGGTGCCCGAAGCATTTCGGGACCGGTTCGGATACGCGCCGCGGCCGTCGCAGGCCATGGTCGTCGATGCTGCGCGCAGCATGGGCGGTCCGGGGCTGATGGTGATCGAGGCCCCCATGGGGGAGGGCAAGACGGAGGCCGCTCAGGCGGCGGCGGAAGTCCTGGCCGCCAGGTTCGGTGCGGACGGTGTCTTTGTCGGGATGCCGACCCAGGCGACCAGCGATCCCATGTTCACCCGCACCCGGCGGTGGCTGGAGGCCATCGACGCCGACCTTGCGTCCCGGGTGGTACTGCTGCACGGCAAGAGGCCCTTCAACCAGGAGTGGAAAGCACTACTGGAAAACGCGGGAGCCTCCGCGGATAAGGCGTTCGAGGGAGTCGACGAGTTCGGGATGGACGACGACCCCTACGGTGTCCAGCACGAAGAGTGCGGCGAGGAGGAGCGGAAGGCCCCCGCGGAGTGGTTCCTCGGGCCCAAGCGCGGGCTTCTGGCCCCGTTCGTCGTGGGCACCGTCGATCAGCTCTTGTACGCGGCCACCCGCACACGGCATGTCATGCTGCGGATGGCCGGACTTGCGGGCAAGGTCGTGGTGCTGGACGAAGTCCACGCGTGTGACGTCTACATGAGCCAGTTCCTGGCGGAAGCACTGCGCTGGCTGGGCCAGGCGGGCGTGCCCGTGATCGTTCTCTCCGCGACGCTTGCCCCCGCTCAGCGGCAGGCGCTGTTCGAGGCCTACCTTGCCGGTGCGGCCTCGCAGGAGGAGTTCCCGGCGCACGTTCCGGCTCCGCAGGGCTATCCGAGTGTCACGGCCGCCTGGCTGGCCGCCTCCGGGGAGGCGCAGTTCCACGCAGACGCGACGGAGAGCTGGCGCGCAGACCTCCCCGTCGCCGTGCGCGTGATGCCGGAGACGATGCCGGGTGCACGATCCACGCGTGAAGAACGAGAGCGTCTGCAGAGCGATGCGGATACCGCAGTAGGTGATCTGCTGGCGGACGAACTCGCCGACGGAGGGACCGCGCTTGTCATCCGCAACTCCGTCGCGCGGGCGCAGAGCGTCTACGAGGAACTGCGCGGCCGATTCGATTACGCCGAAGTGCGACTCCTGCACGCCCGCTTCACCGTTGCCCGACGCGCCGACCTGACGGAGGAGAGCCTGCGCCTGCTGGGGCCGCGGACGCCCCGCCGCCCGGGCGGACGGCTCATCCTGGTGGCGACACAGCTTGCCGAGCAGTCCTTCGATGTCGACGCAGACCTGCTCGTCACGGATCTTGCCCCCGTCGACCTCCTGCTGCAGCGCATCGGACGGCTGCACCGGCATGAAGGCACGTGGCGCCCGGGCCGACTGCGCACGCCCAAGGCGTTCGTCACCGGATTCCAGCCATGCGACGGCCGCGAGCCGGCCTTCGTGCACGCCAGCGAGATGATCTACGGGCGTCATCTGCTGCTGCGGACCGCTTCCGTACTGCCCGATGCGGGCAAGGGGTGGTCGGTTCCGGGAGACGTACCCGGGCTGGTGGAGAGCGTGTACGGGACGGATACGTCACTGCTGCCCGAAGCGTGGCAGGAGGCCTGTGAGGCTGCCGCCAGGGAGCAGAACGACCGGGACCGTACCCGCGCGGAAGCGGCGCGCGAGTTCCTTTTGACCCCGCACGGTGAGCACGAGCGCCGGACACTGGCGGGTCTGCACTACGGCGGATCCACCGCGGGCGGCGATGAGGATTCGCTGCGGGCAGCGGTGCGTGACGGTGACGAGTCCGTCGAGGTCGTTCTCGTGGTCCGGGGCGAGGGCGAAGCCGTCTTCCGGACATTGGCCGGGCGGGCCTTGAGCGTCAACGGAGACGTGGCACCGGACGTGCTGGAGGAGGTACTGGGCTCGACGGTGAGGCTGCCCTCCAAGCTCACACACCCGGCGCTTGAACTGCGTCCTTTGCCCGGCTGGCACGGGCATCCGTGGTTGCGGCGGAGCCGTGCTCTGGTGCTGGACGCATCACGCAGAGCCCGCGTGGGTGACTTCACCGTGTCCTACGACGAAGAGTTCGGGCTCCGGCAGATGTAGAGGAGCCCGCGGCCGGCCGCACCGGCAGCCGCCCCATGGGCCCGGTGAGCCGCCGGGCCGGAGCCCGGCGGCTCGATGCCCCGCCTGACGCGGGGACGAAGCGAACCCCGGTCTGTGAGGCAAACAGAAGAGGGGACCATCCCCGCAGCGCAGACCTGGAGGTCCGCAGGCGAGGCCAACTACCGGATTGTCGCAGCCGTTTGCGGAGAACGCACCCGAGCCCCCAGACGCCACTGCTAGCGTCAAACATAAGAGATTCCATCAAGGGGTACCGATGACTCATGGCTTTTCCCTGACGGACGATCCCTGGCTGCTCTTACCGTCAACCGCGGGAGAACCGGCACAGGAACGCCCCTTGCTCACAGCGCTGCTGGAGGCGCACGAGTTCGGCGAACCGGTGGTGGAGATACCCACACAGAAGCCGGCTGTGTTCCGGCAGGTCCTGCTCCCCGTGATCGTCGCCGCTCTGGGCCGCCCGGCTGATGAGCGCGAGTGGATGAACTGGTACTCGCAAGGGCAGTGGTCGCCCGAGCAGCGTCTCAGGCTCCAGGAATATCTGGACGCGCACCGAGGACTGTTTGACCTCTTCGATCCGGTGCAGCCCTTCGGCCAGGTTGCCGGGCTGTCTACCGCGAAGGGCGAGACGAAGAACGCAGGGCTGATCGTCGCGACCGCAGCCACCGGCAACAACGTACCCCTGTTCGCTTCGCGTACGGAGGGCGACGCCTTCTCGCTGACTCCGGCGCAGGCAGCACACTGGCTGCTGCACACGCAGTGCTGGGACACCGCAGCGATCAAGACGGGCGCTGTGGGCGACCCGCAGGCGAAGGCAGGGAAGACCACCGGAAACCCGACCGGGCCCCTCGGGCAGATGGGCGTCACCCTGCTGGCCGGCAGAACACTCTTCGAGACACTGCTGCTGAACATCCCGGTCGGTGCACCACCGACGTCGAGCGACCTCCCGCAGTGGGATAGACGAGACCCCGCCGGTCCGCGGCCGGTCGGCACCCCCCAGTGGCAGACGCGAGCCCCCCAGGGGCTCCTGGACCTGTGGACCTGGCAGTCCCGCCGGATCCGGCTCTTTCCGGAAGCGACCGATGAAGGCCTGCGGGTGACCCAGGTCCTGGTCGCCGCAGGGGACCGCATGCCGCACACGCCCGAGACCGAACCGCACACCATGTGGCGCGTGGAGGCGACCGGCGGCCGGAGCTCGGCAAAAGACAAACGCGGCACCACCCCGCCCCGCCGCCCGTTGCGGCTCCAGCCGGGCAAGGCCGCCTGGCGTGGGCTCGACGCACTCCTGGCACCCGAGCGGCAGTCCCGGGACGCCGGAGAGAAGACGAGCGGTTTCGCCACGAGCAAGCTCCTGGACCAGGCCGGCGCCCTCATGCCCGAGCTGGGCGAGGCCTATCCACTGCGTGTGGAACTCTCCGGCATCGCGTACGGCAACCAGTCGGCCGTCATCGACGACGTGATGTTCGACGCCCTGCCCCTGCCGCTGGCCGCCCTCGACACCGACAGCGATGTCCGCTCAGCCCTCCTCGAAGTCGCCGAACAGGCAGAACAGCTGGCCACAGCAGTCAACCATCTCTCGGCAGATCTGCGGCGTGCGCTCGGCACCGAACCGATCCCCTGGGACAAGGGACAGCGCCCCGGAGAACTCGTCCTGCACGCCCTGGACCCGCTGGTGCGACGCATGCTCACGGGAATGAGGGGGCTGGAAGACCTCGAGCGCATCGAAGCCGGCCAGCTCGCATGGGAACAACTTGCCTGGCGCCGGAGCTGGGAGATCGCCGACCGCCTCCTGCAGGCAGTGCCTATCGGGGCCTACACGGGGAGAAGCACCTCCCAGGGAGAGGGGAAGCCCGAGCGTACGCACCGCGTCCCGCTGGCCGAGGCCTCCTTCCTCAGACGGCGAGCGGAAATCCTCCACCGAGCCGACGCCCTTCGCCGCAACAGCACACGTTCCGACAGCCAGTAGACGACACACAACAGCCCTGTCGACGCGCTGTAAGCCAGCCACGCCCCGGCCGGAGCGACCCGACCACGCCCCCAGGGCCTCCCCGCATGCCCTCCTGTGACACAGAACCCTCATCACGTCTGGACACGGTCATGACCGAAGAAGACCACACACAGCAGAGAATCTGGCACCGCTACATCGCCGCGGACGGCACCTGGCGCCGCAAGACCGGCACAGCGGCCGAGAAACGCCCGCCCGGGGAAGACCTCGCGGTGCTGCGCAGGGGGCTCGGCAGCCCCGCCGGAACCGTGCTGGAGATGTTCCCGTTCTACACCTGCCCGGTCGACGACTTCGCCGCACGCCGCGGAGAGGTCTCGGCCGCACAGGAGGCCGAGCACGTGGCACTCGCCCTCTACGGACTGCACCAGCAGAGCCAGGACCGGCCGATGCACCGTGAGGCAGTCGGCCTCGGCCGGGCCGTGCTCGAGCTCCGGCGCCACGACCGCACGAGCGAGGCGGCAGTCGACACCCGTTTCCAGCAGACGTTCTCCGCGACATCGGTACCGGCCCTCCAGCACCGGCTGCGCGGCCTGGTCACCCAGCTCAGAGACATCAAGCAGCCCCTCGACTACAACCAGCTGGCCTGCGACATCCTCCACTGGAACCGGCCCGAGTCACGCACCCGCGTACGCCGCCGCTGGGGCCTGGACTACTACGCCTGGACCCAGAAGACAGCATCTCCGCAACCCGGCCGCTGACCGACAGCAAGCCCAGCCCCCGCCCGGCGCCGACGCCCTCCTTTCCCGTCGTGCGCGGGCCGCGGGCCCGGCGCGCACTGCCCACACCTACAACCTGGAGCCCTCCCATGAACCAGCGCCTCTACATCGATGTGCACATCGTCCAGACCGTCCCGCCCGCCAACCTCAACCGGGACGACCAGGGAAACCCCAAGGAAGCCGTCTACGGCGGAGTCCGCCGTTCCCGCGTCTCCTCCCAGGCCTGGAAGCGTGCATCCCGCCGACACTTCGACGCCGAGATCCCTGAGCCCGAGCGCGCCACGCGGACCAAGCGCATCACCAACGAACTCGCCACCCGGATCACGGGCAACACAACCGACCTGGATCACGACGGCGCCCGACGGATCGCCGCCGCCCTGCTCGCCCAGCTCGGCCTGAGCCAGGGCAAGAAAGCCGGGGACACCGCATACCTCCTCTTCTACGGCAACGCCCAGCTCGACGAGGTCGCCGCTCTGGTGAACGACCGCGCCGCAGACCTGGCAGCCCTGGACGAAAAGGCCCTGGCCGAGGCGGTCAAGGAACTACCTGTCGCAGAGACCTTCATGACCGGGCACCCCGTGGGCGTCGCCCTGTTCGGCCGGATGGTCGCCGACATCCCCAAACTCAACGTCGATGCCGCCGTACAGGTCGCCCACGCGCTCTCCACCCACGAGACGCAACTCGAATTCGACTACTTCACCGCCGTCGACGACCAGAACGAGAAGGACGAGACCGGTGCCGGGATGATCGGCACCATCGGCTTCAACTCCGCCACCCTCTACCGCTACGCCACCGTCGGGTTCGCCCAGCTGACCGACAACCTCGGCGGTGACACCGAAGCCGCCCTCAACGCGCTCGACCACTTCGTCGACAGCTTCGCCCTCTCCGCGCCCACCGGCTACCAAAACTCCTTCGCTCACCGGACCCGGCCCAGCCTCGTGGCCATCGTCGTACGCACCGACCAGCCGGTCAACCTGGTCTCCGCCTTCGAGGAGCCCGTGGCGGTGGAAGCCGGCATCCAGGCGACTTCCGCCCGCCGACTCGCCGAGGAACACATCACCGCCACACAAGTATGGGGAGACACCCCGCTCTACAACGCAGCCAGTCATACCTTCACCACCCGCGAGCCCCGCACCAAGGACACCGCCGAAACTCTCGCCCAAGCCTTCGGCGACCCCGTCACCTTCGCCGACCTGCGCACCACCCTGCGCACCCGCATCACCACCGCCCTGGGAGCCCAGGCGTGACCTCCCCGGACCGAAGCTCCGTCCTCCTTCTCCGACTTGCCGGCCCACTTCAGTCATGGGGGGACCGCAGCACCTTCAACCGGCGCGAAACGCGGCCCGAGCCCACAAAATCCGGCATAGTCGGCCTCCTCGCCGCAGCCGCCGGCCGCTCGCGCCACGCGGCCCTGGACGACCTCGCCGGGCTAACCCTGGGCATCCGCATCGACCAGCCCGGCAGCCTCCTGCGCGACTACCACACCGTGAGCGACTACCGCGGCCAGCCGCTCCTCTCCGCCGCCGTGACCGCCAAAGGCCAGCAGAAGCCCACCTCACCCGCCAAGCACACCCACATCACCCAGCGGTTCTACCTCCAGGACGCCGTCTTCCTAGCGGCAGTGGAAGGTCCCGAAGGCCTCATCGCCACCCTTGAACACGCTGTACGCCACCCCGCCTTCCCCCTCGCCCTGGGCCGCCGCTCCTGTGTACCCGCACAACCACTGTCCCTCGGGCAGCGCACCGGATCACTTGAAGACGCGCTGCGCGCAGAGCCCTGGCAGGCCGCCCCAGCCGTACGCAAGCGGTGGGGTCGCCAGAACGGCGACGCGGCCCACATCGACCTGCCTGTCACCCTCGACGACCCGGCAGGAGACGAAGTCCGTGACGACGTCCCCCTGTCCTTCGCCCCCACGGGCCGGGGCCGGTCCTTCACCACCCGCCGCATTCGGCACACCTACCTCCAAGCACCCACCGGCCTCACACCCGACCCCGCACGCCCCCGGAACACCGGCGGCCACGACCCCTTCGCCCTCCTGGGCTGGTGACCGACATGCCATACCTCTCCCGCATTCGCATCAATCCCCTGCGCGCCGAAAGCCGCATAATCCTCGCCAGCCCGCGCGCCATGCATGCCGCCGTCCAAGGCGGCCTCCCCGGCCTGCCCGAACAGGCACGCACCCTGTGGCGGCTCGACCCGGACAACCCCCACCGCCCCCACCTGTTCGTCCTCACCACCGACAAACCGGACTGGACCCACCTCGTCGAACAGGCAGGATGGCCCGGCGCCGAAGGCGAGCACTACGCCGTCCGCGACTACGCCCCGCTCCTGCAGCAGCTGGCACCCGGCCGTACCTTCGCCTTCCGCCTCACCGCCAACCCCGTCCAGAACACCACCCGCCCCGACAAACCCACCACCCGTCAACAGACACGCCTCGACGCCGGCGGCCGACGGCGCGGCTTCCGCCTGGGCCACCGCACCGCCGCCGCCCAGCTCGACTGGTTCCTCACCCGCACAGCACGGTGGGGCTTCGACGTCCCCACAGCCCCCCACCTGGACGAAATCAGCAACGCCGACGACGAGCCCCCACGCGACATCCGCATCACCACCCGCCAACGCCGCTCCTTCGGTAAAGGACCGAACACCACGAAGGAAGCCCAGGTCGTCATGAACTCCGTGACCTTCGAAGGCCGCCTGCGCATCACCGACCCCGCCCTGCTCACCGAACACCTCCTGACCGGCATCGGCCCCTCCAAGGCCTACGGATGCGGACTGCTCACCCTCGCCCCGCTCCCCGAAAGGGAATGACCACCCGTGCCCGACATCTGGTGGAAGGCCGACCCCCAGGACCTCCACCGCCTCGTCGACCGCGTCTCCAGCGTCTACGTGGAGCGAAGCCACCTGGACCGCGACGAGAACGCCATCGTCATCATCAACAAACGGCAAACGGTCCGCGTCCCCGCAGCCATGGTGGCTGTCATGCTCCTCGGCCCCGGCACACGCGTCACCCACGGAGCCATCCGCCTGCTCGCCGACTCCGGCACCACCGTGTGCTGGGTCGGCGAGCAAGGCGTCCGCATGTACGCCGCGGGCCTCGGCCCCAGCCGGGGCGTCGGCCTCCTCCACCGCCAGGCCTGGCTCGTCACCCGCCCCAAGGAGCGCCTCGCCGTCGCCCGCACCATGTACGGCATGCGCTTCCCTGGCGAGGACGTATCCGCCCTCACCATGCAGCAACTCCGCGGCCGCGAAGGCACCCGCATCCGAAAGTACTACCGCGCCCAGGCCGCCCGGACCGGCATCACCTGGAATGGCCGCGTTTACAAGGCAGGCGATGCTTTCGCGGCAGGCGACGACCTCAACCGCCTTCTATCGGCCGCCAACGCTGCCCTCTACGGCATCTGCCACGCTGTCATCATCGGACTCGGCGCCAGCCCGGGGCTCGGCTTCGTCCACACCGGCAAAGCCACGTCCTTCGTGCTGGACATCGCGGACCTCTACAAGGCCGAATACACCATCCCGCTCGCCTTCGACCTTGCCGCGCAAGGCCTCACAGAAGAGCGCGACGCTCGACTCGGTCTCCGCGACCTCATCGCCCGCGACAAACTCCTCGGCCGCATCGTCACCGACGTCAAAGACCTCCTCACTCCCGAAGGAACAGACTTCGAGGGCCCCGAAGCGAACCTCCTGTGGGACGAATACCTCGGAGCCGTCCCGGGCGGCACCAACTACGCCAGCTACGCGGACCTTTCAGCACACGGAATGACCGACAACCACATCGCGGTCATCGGACCCGAAATCAACAAGGCCGAGCCCACATCATGACCGTCGTCATCCTCATCGCAGCCCCGGACGGCCTCCGCGGACACCTCACGCGCTGGATGGTCGAGGCCAGCGCCGGCGTATTCGTCGGCAACCCCAGCCGCCGCATCCGCGACCGTCTCTGGGAACTCCTAGCCACCAGAATCGGCGATGGCCAGGCCGTCCTCATCGAACCCGCCGTCAACGAACAGGGATGGGCCGTCCGCACCGCAGGCCGCGACCGCTGGCAGCCCGTCGACTTCGACGGACTGATCCTCTCCGCCCGCCCCCAAAAGCAACCAAACGAAAACAGCCACCTGGGCCGATAAGACCCCAGCTCAGAAAGTGTTGACCCCGCGCCCGCGGGGATGGTCCGGGAGACGTCCGAATGACGGTTGTCGTCAGGGGGTTGACCCCGCGCCCGCGGGGATGGTCCGAGCGGGCCAAGGCTGACACACAGGCCGCGGAGGTTGACCCCGCGCCCGCGGGGATGGTCCGAGGAACGGCTTGCCGGTCTTGGCTTCCGCTATGTTGACCCCGCGCCCGCGGGGATGGTCCGATCAATGCCGGGGTCGGGGGCGCTGTCCTGGCGTTGACCCCGCGCCCGCGGGGATGGTCCTTGGATGACGCGTAGCTCTCACCTCGCCGACGAGTTGACCCCGCGCCCGCGGGGATGGTCCGCAACGACGCCCACGGGTAGCGGTTGGGTGTCCGTTGACCCCGCGCCCGCGGGGATGGTCCGAACGGGCGGCTGGTCACCCCGCTGGTGGCCACGTTGACCCCGCGCCCGCGGGGATGGTCCGCGCCGGCCCGCCGTACGCGCCGAGATCACCCGGTTGACCCCGCGCCCGCGGGGATGGTCCGTCTGCTCCGAAATTCAAGCCTGTCATCTTCATGTTGACCCCGCGCCCGCGGGGATGGTCCGACGTCCCCGCTGATCCACGTCGGCTACGTGAAGTTGACCCCGCGCCTGCGGGGATGGTCCGTAGCCGCCGCCATGACCGCCGACGCCGACCGTGTTGACCCCGCGCCTGCGGGGATGGTCCTGTTCGACCAGGTGATGGCCTCGCGGAGGATCAGTTGACCCCGCGCCCGCGGGGATGGTCCGGCTCCCCAGGGCTTCCTGACCCCCGAGCAGGTGTTGACCCCGCGCCCGCGGGGATGGTCCCCTCGGGCTTGGGGCGCTTGATCTGGTCTTTCAGTTGACCCCGAGCCCGCGGGGATGGTCCCTGGCCGGCGAGGTTGGTGGCGTGGTGGTTGACGTTGACCCCGCGCCCGCGGGGATGGTCCGGCCCCTGACACCGGGCAGGTACTGAAAGGCTCGTTGACCCCGCGCCCGCGGGGATGGTCCGGCCCCTGACACCGGGCAGGTACTGAAAGGCTCGTTGACCCCGCGCCCGCGGGGATGGTCCGCTCCTCGGGGCGATCTTCGGCTGGCTGTGGGAGTTGACCCCGCGCCCGCGGGGATGGTCCGCCACGGCCCGTACACGATCCCCGAGTCGTGGAGTTGACCCCGCGCCCGCGGGGATGGTCCGCTCATCGTCCCGGCGTTCCTCGGGATCGGCGCGTTGACCCCGCGCCCGCGGGGATGGTCCCACGGCGATGGCACCGGGCAGGCCGCCGACCTCGTTGACCCCGCGCCCGCGGGGATGGTCCTGCTTTACCGCATGGCAAACGACGTGACCCCGGGTTGACCCCGCGCCCGCGGGGATGGTCCCTCCTTCTCTAGGTCGGGCCAGTGCTCGACGAGGTTGACCCCGCGCCCGCGGGGATGGTCCACGGAGCAGGGCTACCAGGCCCGCTGCCGCGGCGTTGACCCCGCGCCCGCGGGGATGGTCCGTGATGGCGCGGCACACGGCGCCGGTCTGCCACGTTGACCCCGCGCCCGCGGGGATGGTCCGGACATCACGACGGGCAAGACGAAGGCACTGGTGTTGACCCCGCGCCGGCGGGGATGGTCCGTCGCTGGAATCCGGAATCTCGTCGGTGCTCATGTTGACCCCGCGCCGCGGGGATGGTCCAGCTTCATGGGCCGCGTCGGCGGCCTCCTGGGGGTTGACCCCGCGCTGATGGGAACCTGTGAAATCGGCCAGTGTCGCTCTTCGTTCCCCATCTGCTCACGGTTTCGAGACGTGGCGTCGAAGGCCGCTCGGCTTGGCAGCCTGAACGGAGGGATCCCACCCTGGTTGCTTGTACTCAAGGGGAGGCGAGGCTCGCGCGTGCTGCGGTCATGAAGGCGGTCTTGTGTTCCTCAAGGTACTCGTTGACCTCGACGCCGCCGATCTCGCGCCACACAGCCTGGTTGAGTGCTCGACCGTATGTGTGCACAGGGGCGTGCAGGTCTTCGTCGCTGAGCAGCACGAGGTGCTGTGACTGAGCGCGGTAGGTGGCCTGGATGGACAACTCCGACGCTCAAACGGGGCACTCGCGCCGTAGTGTTCCCAGGACGCGGGGCCGGGCTCAGGCCCGCTGTGACGGCTGGCTACGCTCTGCGGCGTGACGGGATCAACAACGGCCATTGCCCAGTGCAGGGCCTCGCTCGGGGAGGCGCCACGCCGCTTCTCCTGGTTCGACAAGTTCAGATACCTGCGCATACCCAGGTCCGACTGGGTGGAGCGCGAGGACCCGCTGGCCGAGATCTTGAAGGCCCAGGACGTGCTGCTGAGCGAGGGGCGTCTGGTCTGGGGCGCCATCGTGCAGGCGAACAATGATCTGTTCGCGCGCGGCTGGCACGACCTCCCGGCTGCCGTGATCTATAGCCCTGACACTGCGGTGTTCGACGGCAGCCCTGACCTGCTCCTCGACATTGCGCGGAAGCTGTATCGGTTGAAGGGGACCCACCAGCACGATCCGGAACTCGCCGCGTTCTCGCGCATGCTCGCCAGCGAGATGGACCGGGAGATGCGGCTTGAGGTTCCCCGTCGGCTCACAGGCAGTGTCACCGTCTACTGCACCGACATCATCGTCGCCCGCAGGCATCTCCCAGGCCGGGTGCTGAACGAGCCGATCTTCCCTCTGCTCATCGCCCCGGAGCACACTGCGATGACGATGATGCTGCCAAGCCGCTTCTGGCCAGTGCCGGTCTGACGGCGCAGGACCCGGGCGTGGCCGCTTCTGTGCATCGAAGTTGTCCGTCCGGGCCACCTACCGTGCTCAGTCACACCGCTTGAGGCTTAGCGCTCTAGTTGGCCCCTTAGCGTTGTAGTTGGCCTCGATGCGCGTTCTAGTTGGCGCGCAGGGTGACAACACCCGCCTCTACCTGCGATGACTCGGGACCGAGCCCGCAGCGATCGTGTGATCATGTAGGCGTTGCGTTCCTTCGCCCGCGAGGTGATCTTTTGACGAAGGTGGCACTGCGTCCCTACGCACTGTTGCCTCGGCAGTACGACGAACGGAAGGTGCTGGCCTCCACGATCGATCCGTGGGGCCGGGCTCTCTGGCTCATCTGCCCCGATGCCCGTTTCCCCTCCAGATGGGGCGGCCGGGACGTCCCAGCGCCCGCGAACCTGCCCTTCGATGCCCTGGTCGTCATCAGCGACCGGGGCCAGGTCCGGGAACGGACCCTGCGCGGAGTGGCCGTGGACCCGAAAGCCTTCGACGCCCTCCCGGGCGGCGGGTTCGTCCTCTCCGGCAACGGAGCACCGAACGCCCCGTCCGGCCAGCTCTTCGGCCCTGACGGCCGCTCACGACGCCGGCTTCCCCTGGGAACCCACCTCACGCACCTTGTCGCAGACGGCAGGGCCGGCTTCTGGACCGGGTACGCCGACGAAGGGATATACAGCGGTGACCGCGTCAGCGCGGGCGGACTGGTCCACTGGGACAACCGGGGTAACCACGCAGGCTCCTTGCACCCACCAGAGCCTTACCAGCATGTCGCGGGCATCAACACGATCAACGTCTCCGACTCCACCGTCCGCGCCACCTATTGGCCCGGCGCACCGCTCGTCGAAACGGGACCCAGCGGGAAGCTCCGCATCCGCACCCTGCCGATCTCGGATCCCTTCGGCCTCGCGACTCGCGGTGACCGACTGCTCCTGCTGGGAGGAAACGAGCGGGGCATCGAGACCCGGGTGAACATCGTCCACCACATCCAGCTGACGGGGGACAGAGCTGCAGTCGCCAGCCGTGACGATCTTGCCTTCCCGAACGGCGACCCCGTCAGGCGCTACGCCCGCCCCGTCTGCCGGGGTCCGCGCATCTTCCTGCGTACTCTCCGCACGTTGCGGCAGTGGTGGGTGCTGACCGTGCCATAGCCCTTGCTAAGGGGCGGCGCCCGGGACCCCGACGGCAGTGCCGAAGGAGTACGAAAGCTTGAGCGCTCTAGTTGGCCGGACGGGCCAACTACAGCGCTCAGTCACAGCTGTGACTGAGCACGATAGGTGGCCCCTGAGCACGCTGGTTGGCCCGCAGTGCCGTGTCAGGAGCCCGCGGGACGATCAGGGCTCTGGCCGGGGGTTCCGTGGTGGGTCCCCGCTCCTGCGTGGTCTACTCGCGGCATGGCCACCTCGAACTTGGACTACTGCGGCTCTGGATTTTGGGTCCGCGACGAGCAAGCTGAAGTGTGGCTGTACCTGCTGGCGCAGGAGGCGAAGGCGGTCGCTGAGGCTCCGGAGTGGTTGGCCGGTGCCTGCGACGACTGGGAGATGCAGGCCACGACCGGCTTCGTCGGGTTCGTCTCGTCCTGTCTGGACGAGCACCTCGGGACGGAACCCGCTCGGGTCGCGCTCGCGCTGCACCTCTCGGAGTGCGTCCTGCAGCGACTGCTCGCATGGACCCCCGCCATCCCGAAGGATCTCGTCAACTCCTACGGCACAGGCGGCCATGACGAAGGCTTCGACGCGGACCTGCCCGTCGAACCCATGCTGGCGTGCGGTCGCGCGTTCGCAAGCCTTCTGCGCGGACAGCTCCCGCCAGGACACGACAGCTGGGCCTGCTGACCTTGGCCGTAGGGCCGTCTCCAAGCGGTGGCCCTGCTGGCGCCGAGCCCAGCACCGAGGTTGTCCATCAGGGCCAGGTATCCCGCTCGGTCACATCAGGGATAGCTGGCCATTCTCAGTGTTAGTTGGCCAGCCCGCCCGTGAGGCACGATGGGGTCGTGTGACTGAGCGCTTCACTTGGCGGATGAGCGCCCGACTTGGCGGCCCTGAGCGCTTCGGTTGGCGGACGAGAGGGTGACTACGGTTCTCACCTGCGACAACTCAACGATGCGCGGGACTTGGGCGCCCGCCGTCCGGTCCTCGCCTGCTGAGTTCTCCGTGGCGGCGATCGTCTGGCGCAGAAGGCTACGCGCGGTCTCCAGGTCGGCGGCTCGCTGGTCGAGGACGTTCAGCTGGTCGCGAAGGCTGGTGAGAAGGCCGGGACAGGGGCGCAGCGTTGCCTCGTCGAAGGTGCAGGGCAGGACCTGACGGATTATGCGGGTAGGCAGGCCCGCGGCCAGCAAGGCGCGGATGCGCCGCACCGTCTCCACCGTCTGGTCGTCGTACTCGCGATAGCCGTTGGTGCGGCGCTCTGAGTGGATCAGCTCCATCCGCTCGTAGTAGCGCAGCAGGCGCTCGCTGACTCCGACACGACGCGACAGCTCACCGATCAGCATCGCCCAGCTCTTCCCACTTGACCTTCCCACCGTGTCAGGGAGCAACAGTGGACTGGTCGGCCGCATTCCGGGCCGATCGTCAAGGAGGGAGTGAATCATTGATCATCGATGCACACAGTCACGTCCACGACCCCGTCGAGGCACATGTGGGGCTACTGGACGAGGCCGGGGTGGACCGTGCCGTGCTATTCGCCACCCGTCCACACCCGGAGCGGGCCGCTGACCTTACCTCGCTGCGTCGGGAGATGGCGATCCTGCACGAGGCCATCGGGGGTCGGGCCGGCACGGCCGAGGGGTATCGCTGCGCGTGGGGGGAGTTGGATGCCGCACTCGCCGCACGGCCGGAGCGGTTCATTGGCTTCCTTTCCGTACCGCTGGACCTGGAGCCGGAACAAATCGCCGCGACCGTGGAACGCGAGGTCATCGGGCGTGGGCTGCACGGGATTGGCGAGCTGACGCCGCCGCCCGGACGGGCAGGGATGATTGAACCGGTGCTCCAGGCGGCGGTCGATCACGGTCGGCTGCCCGTCGTCGTGCACGGATCCGCCCCGACCACGGCGGACGATCTGAGAACGCTGTCAGCGCTCGCCGGCCGGTATCCGACGGTTCCGCTGGTGGTCAGCCAGCTCGGAGGGCTGAACTGGATGGAGACTGTCGAGCTGGTCCGGGACACCCCGAACATGTACCTGGAGCTGTCCACTGCCAACATCGTCTTCTCGGTCCGGCTGGCCATCAAGGAAATCCCGGACCGGACCTTGTTCGGCTCGGACGCCCCGTACGGAGACCCAGTCCTCGCCCGAGCGATGGTGGAGCGGGTCACCAGCCCGGGCGAGGGACGCGACCGGGTGCTCGGCGGGACGATCGCCGAATTGGTCGGGCTCGGCTGAGGCAGGCCCGGCGTCCCCAGGTGCCACTCCGACAGGCTGAGCACTTCAGATGGCGAACCCCGACAACTGAAGCGCTCAGTCACAGGTCGACCGCGTACCGATCGAAAGAAGCATCGTGGTTGACCCCGTGCTCAAGCACGCCCTGCGCCATCTCCGCTCTGTGAAGTTGCAGCAACCGTCCGATGCGGACTCCGTCGAGTTCACTGACTGGCGGGAGAGGATCGCTGAGGCATTGGACGCGTTGGCCTGTGTGCTGGTCTTCGAGAAGGACCGGGTCAGTGCCAGAGCGGAGGCAACAGCGGCGCGGGAGCAGGCTGCAGAGGTTCGACACCGGGGCGAGATCGGGGCTAGCGAGACCTGATACTGCGGGCGGCCATCCAGATGGTGAGGTCGCGGGCGATGCCGTTGATGCTGGTCGAGGTGGTGACCTCGTGCTCGTTTCGGGTGGTGTCGCAGCGGACGACCTCGTAGCCGTCTCCGTCCAGCACGGCCACGGAGGCGAACCAGACCGGGTCGTCCTCGTCGGGCTGGACGACCACGAAGGTGTTGTCGGAGGCATTGAGGTCGCTGATCATCATGAACAGCGCATCCTCGGACAGGTCGTCGATGCGGTCGCCGTTCTCGCTGTCGGCGCCGTAGTACCGAGCCACCATCTGCGATGTCTCCCCTCGCCCCGCTCAACCTGGTCGCGGTCAGCATGGCATGCGGAAACGACAGCTCTGCCGGTTCACAGCCATTCACCGATCGCGGCGATCAGGACGGTGGCCTCGAAGCGGACCGCGAGTTTGTCGAACCGTGTGGCCACCGCCCGGTTGCGCTTGAGCCGGTTGATCCCGCACTCGACGGCGTGCCGGGCCTTGTAGTCCTCGCGGTCGAAGGCGGGAGGCCGCCCGCCGGCCTGCCCGCGTCGCCTGCGGTTCCTGGCCTGGTCGGCCGGCTCGGGGATCGTGCAGCGGATCCCCGCCTGCGCAGGTAGGACCGGTTGGCGCGGGATGAATAGGCCTTGTCGCCCCGCACTCGCAGTGGACGGACACGGGGACGGCCCGGCCCGATGCGAGGGACCCGGATGCCTTCAAGAACGGCTGTGAACTGGGGGCTGTCGCCGCGCTGTCCGGCGGTGACCAGCAGGCACAGCGGCCGCTGGCCTTGTTCGCAGGCCAGATGGATCTTGGTGGTGAAGCCTCCCCGGGACCGGCCCAGTCCGTGGTCGCCGGGCTCGGCCTGGATACCGCCCGGCGGCTCCTTCTGGCCCCGTCCGTCGCGGCGGGCGCCTGCAGCGTGCTGATGGGCCCAGCAGATCGTGGAGTCGACGTTGACTTCCCACGTGATCAGCCCCGCCGCGTCCGCCCGGGCCTGCAGCTTGATCAGCAGCACGGGCCAGGTGCCGTCGCGCTGCCAGCGGCGAAAGAGTCCGTAAACCGTCTGCCACGGCCCGTACTCCCGCGGCAGATCACGCCACGGAGCACCGGTCCGCACCCGCCAGCGGATCCCGTCTATCAACTTCCGTCGGCCCACCGACGGCCGGCCCAACACCGCAACCGGCAACAACGGCTCCAGCACCGACCACTGCTCGTCAGAAAGATCCCCTCGCCCCACACCTAGATCATCACGATGCGGGACGAGGCATGGAGCCCACTTTCAAAACACGGCCTACTGATCTTTTCGTAAGTTCAGTGGGTGTGATGGCCGTGTAAGTGGGAGGCTTTCGGGGTGGCTTTTCAACCTTCGTTTTCGGCTGCCGGCTCGTCCCTTCCTCCCTTGTCGCGGCCTCAGTTGGCGGAGGCGCGTCGTGTTCGTGCGGTGGAGTTGTTCGAGGAGGGTGTCTCGAATGCGGAGATCGCGCGGGCGGTGGGTGTGTGTGCGGAGAGTGTGCGGCGGTGGCGGCGGGTGTGGGAGGAAGGGGGTGCTTCGGCCCTGCGGCGGCGTGCGGCCACCGGCCGTCCACCCAAGCTGGACGATGCGCAGGTCGAGACGATCCGGGCCGCGTTGCTGCGAGGAGCCCAAGCTCATGGGTTCGAGGCTGACCTGTGGACCCTGGAGCGAGTCGGCACGGTCGTCACCCGGGTCACGGGGGTGGTGCTGTCGAGGGCGTCGGTGTGGCGGCTGCTGACCAGCCGGCTCGGATGGAGCCTGCAACGGCCCGAGCGGCGGGCGGTCGAGCGGGACGAGTCGGAGATCGCCCGTTGGATCGCGCACGAGTGGCCGCGCATCAAAAAGGGGCGGTGAACACACGTGCCTGGATCGTGTTCCTCGACGAATCAGGCGTCTCGTTGCTTCCTCAGGTTCGTCGCACCTACTCTCCGCGTGGCCGCACGCCTCTCCTGCGGCACCGGTTGAACTGGAAGCGTGCCTCGATGGCCGGGGCCTTGGGCTACCACTCCACCGACCCCGATCGAGGGGCCCGCTTGTGCTTCCACCTCAAGCCCGGGAGCTACGACACCGTCGGGCTCATCGAGGTCCTGGAGCAGATGAAGGTGTTCTACCGCGGCGAGCGAGTGGTCCTCGTGTGGGACGGCCTGTCTGCCCACTGGAGCCGGGCGATGCGTGCCTGGGTCGCCGAACAGGACTGGCTCACCCTGGAGCGATTACCCGCCTACGCACCCGAGCTCAACCCGGTGGAACTGCTGTGGTCCTCGCTCAAAACGCGTGAACTCGCCAACCTCGCCGGCGACCACCTCGCCGATGTCGCCGACGCCACCGAAAAGGGCATCCACCGCATCAACGACAACCCCCAACTGCCATGGTCCTTCCTCGCCCACACCGGCCTGACCATCCAGCCATCACACCCACTGAACTTACGAAAAGATCAGTAAGTGGTCGGCTCCGGAAGTCCTTCGGGGGTTGACCCCGGGCCAGCGGGTGCGTCTGCGGGTTGGGTGTCGAAGACGGTGAGGTGGAGCTCGACTCACTCGTCAGCAGAGCCGAGCCGTCGTCATCTCGTCCGCGTTGCGACTGGCCTGGGCGACCAGTTCTCCGCTCCGCCCCCAAATGCCCGAGCCGCCGGAGGTCTCTGCGAAGGACCCGCTGGGTCCGGCCGCAGTGGCAAGGATGACCCAGCTGCCATGGGCAGCGGCGCGCTCGCGCATGTGAGCATCGCGACGGGCCTCGACGCCGGGACCAGAGCCGTAGAGGGTGCTGGCCACGTAGGCGTCGATGCCGAGTGCTGCCGTGTCGGCGGCGTGCTGGGGCACGGCAGCCTCGTAGCAGATGGCCAAACCGAGTCTCCATCCGTCGACGGTGACCACCAGGCCCCGTGCAGCCACATCTTCCGGTAGAGGAGGAGGCCGGTGGAACGGTTGCTGAGCTTGTTCGCCGCGGCGGTGTCCCACACGATCCCGAGCTCCTCCAGCTCGGCTGCCCCCGGTCCGCGATGGCGGTCTGGTAGCCGGCGCAGCATCGGTCATACTCAGCCGCTTCTCATCTTCGTGACGCACCATGACGTTCCAGCGGTGCGTCAACCGGGCGACCGCATGCAGACCTGACGTAACAATCGACCAACCGGGATTCACGCTGGAGCGAGCACTTTGAGCCGATACTTCACGCACATGTCGCTGCGATCTAGGCTGGCCCTGCTCGCCACGGTCGCCGTGGCCATCGCGGTGACGGGTGCGGCCATCGCCAGCTGGGCTGTCACACGGCGGCAACTCACGGATCAGCTAGACAACAGTTTGACTAACGTCCAGGCCTCACCCGGATACGTGCAGGCGCTATTGCGTACCTGTGGCACCCAACAAGCGGGGGCAGGCACAAGCGACAGCAGCCCGACCCCTTACACGATTCAGGTCGTAACCGCGGACGGCACGGTCTGCACGGCTCCCGGTAAGTCGCCGATCAAGGTTCATGCCGACGACGTTGCCGTGGCTCGCGGGGTGGTGAGCGCAGCCCTGCACGACTCTGAGGCTGAGGATGGTGTGGTCATGCGTGTGGTCACCTCGAAGCAGACCTCTACACCAGGTTGGGCCGGTAGGCCCATCGCCATCTCGATCGCGCAGCCACTGACGGTCGTCGACGAACCGCTTGAGACTCTCGCTTTCCTCCTCCTCGGCGTCGCCGGGTTCGGCGTGGTCGGGGCGGCCACGGCAGGGCTCGCCATTGCTCGCGCCGGCCTTCGCCCCATCGAACGGCTCACGCAGACCGTCGAGCACATCGCGGATACGGACGACCTGTCCACTCGGATCCCTGTTACCGGGGAAGACGAGATCAACCGTCTGGCGCGCTCGTTCAACTCGATGACCGCAGCGCTGGCCGAATCCCGTGACCGGCAGCAGCAACTGATCGCGGACGCCGGACACGAGCTGCGCACCCCGCTCACATCGCTCCGTACGAACATCGAGCTGTTGATCCGCAGCGAAAAGTCGGGGCGAGACCTGCCGCCAGCGATGCGCAACGAACTCCTGGACTCCATCACGGAACAGATCACGGAGCTGTCCTCGCTCATCACCGACCTGCAGGAACTTTCGCGCCACGAAGGGCGGAACGTACACCGCACCCTCCGGATCGAGCCCCTGCATGACATCGCCGCGAGTGCTCTGAGGAGGTCACGCCTCAGAGGCCCCAACCTGAGTTTTGCGGACGACCTGCAGCCCTGGTATGTACGCGCCGAACGACATGCCCTGGAACGCGCGATTGTGAACCTCCTAGACAATGCCGTGAAGTTCTCTCCTCCTGAGGGAGAGGTGGCGATCAGCCTTCGGGGCGGCACGCTACAGGTACGCGACCATGGTCCGGGCATTCCGGAGCAGGACCTACCCCATGTATTCGAGCGGTTCTGGCGATCGCCGTCGGCACGCAGCCTCCCTGGCAGTGGACTCGGTCTGTCGATCGTCTCCCACGTGGTGGCGCAGGCAGGGGGAAACGTAGATCTTCAGAACGCCCAGGGAGGTGGCACCTTGGCCACGGTACGTATCCCAGGAGCACCCACTCCGCCGCCCGGCATCGAGTTTTCGGAATCCTGATGTGAACGTTCGCGTTATTCCCCAGGGGTAAGTTCACGTAATTCCCCACCTGGTCGGCTGGCGTGGGGCCTGGGCATGAGGGGGTCGTCGGGTGG
>NZ_JBIAHP010000034.1:0-52685 GCF_042870715.1 Streptomyces sp. NPDC006463
GTGTTGCGCTCGATCAGCTTGGTCATGATGCCGCCCTTGGTCTCGATACCCAGGGACAGCGGGGTCACGTCGAGGAGCAGGACGTCCTTGACCTCGCCCTTGAGCACACCGGCCTGGAGGGTGGCGCCGATGGCCACGACCTCGTCCGGGTTGACGCCCTTGTGCGGATCCTTCCCGGTCAGCTCCTTGACCAGCTCCGTCACGGCCGGCATACGGGTGGACCCGCCGACCAGGATGACGTGGTCGATGTCCGAGACCTTGATCTTCGCGTCCTTGACCGCGTTGTGGAAGGGCGCCTTGCAGCGTTCCAGGAGATCTGCGGTCAGCTGCTCGAACTGCGAGCGCGTGAGCTTCTCATCGAGGTGCAGAGGTCCCTCGGCGGACGCCGAGATGTAGGGCAGGTTGATCGTCGTCTCCGTCGCGGCGGAAAGTTCGATCTTCGCCTTCTCGGCGGCCTCGCGCAGACGCTGGAGCGCCATCTTGTCCTGGGACAGGTCGATGCCGTAGGCGTTCTGGAACTGCTTCACCAGATGGTCGACGATCTTCTGGTCCCAGTCGTCGCCACCGAGGTGGGTGTCACCGTTGGTGGACTTGACCTCCACCAGGCCCTCGCCGATCTCCAGCAGCGACACGTCGAAGGTGCCGCCGCCCAGGTCGAAGACGAGGATCGTCTGGTCGTTCTCCTTGTCCAGACCGTACGCCAGAGCGGCGGACGTCGGCTCGTTGATGATCCGCAGCACCTTCAGCCCCGCGATCTCACCGGCCTCCTTCGTCGCGGTGCGTTGGGAGTCGTTGAAGTACGCCGGAACGGTGATCACGGCGTCCGTGACGTCCTCACCGAGATATGCCTCGGCATCGCGCTTCAGCTTCTGCAGGACGCGTGCCGAGATCTCCTGCGCCGTGTACCGCTTTCCGTCGATGTCGCCGGCATCCGGGAAACGCCAGTCCGCCTCGCCGATGTGGCGCTTCACGGACCGCGCGGTGCGGTCGACGTTCGTCACCGCCTGCCGCTTGGCGATCTCTCCGACCAGGACCTCTCCGCCCTTGCCGAAGGCCACCACGGAAGGGGTGGTCCTGTTTCCTTCGGTGTTGGTGATGACCGTGGGCTCGCCGCCCTCCAGGACTGCAACGACGGAGTTGGTCGTGCCCAGGTCGATCCCGACTGCGCGTGCCATCATCGACTCCTCTCGGATCTGTGAACCTTTCGGCTTGTCAATGCGCCGACGTCCCCAGCAGGGGCGCGGCTGTACCGGTCTGGTGCAGGAGGCGCCGTACCAGGGGTGAGGTAACGCTCACCAAGCGCAGAACGGTGCCCCTTTCCGATGCCCGGCGCCGGGCTTCCAGCAGGACGCCGAGTCCGTAGCAGTCGCAGAACTCGACTCCGCTGAAGTCGACCTCCACCATCCGCGCACCATCGGACAACGCCTCATCGAGGGTCACCCGGAGCTGTGGCGCGCTCAGGATGTCGATCTCTCCCGACACGGCGACCTTCAGGTGCCCGTCGGCGCGCTGCCTGACCGTGGCCGCGAGAGGTGGTGTTTCGGACATGACCGCGTACCTCTCTTCCTCCACCGCCGGACGTGGCAGCCGCGGGACCGAGGATGGAGGGCGGCCAGGGGGTGGCCGGGCCGCCCTCCGCATTCCTGCCGCGCGTCCGTCAGGCGTTGATCTCCTTGCGTGAGCCGCCTGCGGCCCGGATCTCGATCTTCCGGGGCTTCGCCTTCTCTGCGCCCGGAATGCTCAGCCGCAGAACGCCGCCCTCGTAGGAGGCCTCGATCCGTTCGGTGTCCAGCGTCTCCCCGAGGAACAGCTGGCGGCTGAAGGTGCCGGAAGGGCGCTCCGTGATCAGCACGTCGCTGTCGTCTCCGGAGGCGGTAGTCCGCCGCTCAGCCCTGATGGTGAGCACGTTCTGTTCGACAGCCAGATCGATGGACCCGGGGTCCATGCCAGGCAGGTCCAGCTCGACGACGAAGGCATCACCCTCGCGGAAGGCATCCATGGGCATGGCCGCCGGCCGGCCCGCGGTTCCCAGAACCTGCTGAGTGAGCCGGTCCAGTTCCCGGAAAGGATCAGTCCGCGTGAGCATCATCGTTCACTCCTCTCCCGACTCGTCACGGATGCACATGGCGACACCACCTATATAGCGCGCTGCAATAAACTTGACAAGAGTCGACTCAATGCGGCCGGGCCGGCAGGGTGCGGCGCAGCCCCTCTGCCAGGGCGCCCTTCCCGCTGCCGAAGGCTCCGTTGATGCAGATGATCACTGCTCGTCGGACCTCCCTCGTGCCGTGTTCCGTCCCACAGGTGGTCCGCACGCTGCTGGGCCGCAAAACCGCGCTTCTCGGCCTCGCGCACCACCTCCAGCCAGGACTCGAGCTCTTCCCGTGCCCGTGCTTCACGAGCACTCCAGCAAAGCGATCACCGACGGCGCTGCACATCTCCTGGACAGACCAAGTGTCCGCCGGCTGCCCCGACCTCGCCGTCACCGCACCTCCCCGACCAGAAAACCGCAGCTCAGCGAGCCACAGCACAGTGCACCACCACGCTCTCAGTGGCGTCTCATCGGTGCTGTCGGACGGCCGTCATGGCCAGCGACAACTCGACCAGGTCCGCAGGGTCGGTGGGCCGCCGCCCGGTGAGCCGCTCAAGCCGGTGGATCCGGTTCAGCGCGGGGTTGCGGTGGCAGTACAGACGCTCGGCGCGCCGCCGTCGCCGATCCGCCCTCGGCCAGCCACGCTTCGAGCGTCCCTCCCGAGCAGCGACTCGCGCTCGGCATGCGGCAGCCCCAGCACTCCGCCCAGTACCACGGTCGCCAGTCTGCGGGCCAGCTCCGGCTGGGTCGCGGGCAGCGAGGCAGGCAGCCGTTCGTCCAGTAGCGCCGTCTCGGCGGACCCGCCGGCGGCACACGTGCGCAGCGCCGGCTCGGCCAGCCACCGGCCCCGCCCGAGCTCAGCCAGCGAACCGGCCACCGGATACTCCCACCCCCGCCCGGCCCTCCTCCTGCGCGAGCAGCCGGCCTGCCTCCGAGAGCGGACGGCCTCGCAGGTCGACGAGCGCGAGCTCGCGATCCGCCCGTACCCGCCGGAGCAGCCGCGGGCCGTTGTCGTCGGTGGGTCGGCCGTCGGGCGCGGTGCCCGGGTGCGGCGGGTCAGTACGCAGGTCCGGCCCGGTTCCGTCAGGGGGCGGTGTGGGTGTGTTTGCGGTGACGGGCGGTGGCGTGGGCCGGGTGGGTGCGGTTGTGGTGGCCGGAGGTGCCGTCGGACGGTGGCCTGGGCCGCCGTGCAGGACCGCGACCGCGTAGCGGCCCCGTTCGGCGAGGGCCAGGTGCGCGGCCGCTTCGGAGAGCAGCCCGGTGCCGACCCCGGAACCGGGCGTCCAGCAGCGCGTTCCGTCGATCGCGGTCGCGTTCGGTGCGGGACCGCCATCCTGACCGCTGCTGTATGGCGAGCGTACTGCGGACACCGCCCATCCCGACCATCGCGGCCGGCACGGTCACGTCGATCCCCGCCGCCGCGGCTGCCTTCGACGGCCCCGATGCGCCGACGCCCACGGCAAGAGTCCGCACATGAGCAGGTACACCGCCAGCGGGTCCGCTTCGAGGCCGGGGAGACAGCTGGGTGAGCAAGCGGGCCGTCACTGGCGCCGGCGTGCGGCCGCCCGCATCGCGGGCAGTCGCCACGCAGCCGTCGACGGTACGACAAGCCGACGAGGAGTGAAGCCCGGCACCGACCGTGTTCAACAGCACCTGAGCCAAACCGGTGGCGCTCTCGATCCCCGAGAGCGTTACCAGCGTCACGAAGTAGATCGGCAGTCCATTCGTCCCCACGACGAATACCGGGATCGTCACGATCAGCGCCGTCGCCACCGCGGCCCGGCCGGGCTGGCAAGTGGTCGGGTGTGCTGGCCAGGCAGGCCCCGCCGGCCAGGACGGCGAGGGCCGCCAGGAAAGTTGGAACGACGGCGCGTACGAGGCATGCTCCTTCAACGGCACGGTGATGCCACCGCCCACGCGACTTCGACAGCGGCGTACAGCACGCCCCACGATGCAGCGGCATCGGCGTCCACATGGGCCACCGCCGCCACCACAACATCCGCCCCAAGCTTGCGGTCGGTGGCCTAGGAACGCCGCCTACCTCCGAGTTCGAGGAACATCCACCGTGACCCCCGTAAATCCGGATTGCCGGCACGCCAAGATTCCCCGTCACCCGCGCTGATCACATCCGTCCCACGGATCACCCGGCCTCCCCCGTCTGGGGGAGGCCGCATCGTGAGTGTCAGCCCAGCTGGAGGACCACGGTGGGTGCGCCCAGCCAAGGTAAGAAACCGTTGTCGCGCCGACCGAGGAGCTTGTCGATCGAACGGGGCCGATCTGAACCTCAACCCCGAGATGAACCGGTCAAGGAGGCGGTCGCTGAAATGTAGCCGTGCAAGATCCACACGCATGCCGCGCAGAACGCGACGCCGAAGGTGTAGGGGGTTCCCTCATGCTTCGGCCGGTCCGACACGGAACGCTGATCAGGGCAAGAATTCGCTGCCGTGGCGGCGAACCGAACAGAAGGACACCCATGAGACGTCTCTCCGTAATCCGCAACGCAGGGCGCGCAGTGCTCGCGCCGGGAATCGTCGCGGCGCTGCTAGCGGGCGGCGTCGCGCATGCCACGGATGCCGAACCGGAGCCGGCAGGCACGGCACCGATCAGTAACTCTGCCAGCGGGCCGTCGATATCCGCCGACGGCCGCTACGTGGCTTTCGCTTCGCCGGCAAGGGATCTGGTGGCCGGCGACACCAACCGGGCGGAAGACGTGTTCGTGCGCGACCGGCAGACCGGCGTCGTCACCAGGGTCAGCGTCGACTCCGCGGGCAACCAGGCCAACAACGTGAGCCGGAATCCGTCGATTTCCGCCGACGGCCGCTACGTCGCCTTCGAGTCCGTCGCGACGAACCTGGTGGCCGGTGACACCAACCGCTACCGCGACGTCTTCGTGCACGACCTGCAGACCGATGAGACGACCAGGGTCAGCGTCGGAAGCCACGGCGAGCAGAGCGACAGTGAGAGTTTTCATCCGTCGATCTCCGCAGACGGCCGGTTCGTCGCGTTCGACTCTCCCGCGTCGAACCTGGTGTTCGGCGACACCAACGACGTCCATGACGTCTTCGTGCGCGACCGGCAGACCGGTGGGACCACCAGGGTCAGCGTCGATTCGAACGGTCACCAGGGCGACGACGCCAGCCAACTGCCGTCGATTTCGGCCGACGGGCGCTACGTCGCTTTCTCTTCCGGGGCGAAGACACTGTCCCTGTTCCCCGACAACAACCGCGCGGACGACGTGTTCGTGCACGATCAGCTGACCGGGTACACCGACAGGATCAGCGTTGGCCCCGACGGCAACGAAGGAAATTCCGCCAGTCGCACGGCGACCATCTCGGCCGACGGCCGCTACGTCGCGTTCGAATCCACGGCGTCGAATCTGGTGGCGGGTGACACCGGCGGTCCGATCGACACCGACCTCTTCCTGTACGACCGGGTGACCCGGACGACGACGCAAGTGAACCTCGGCCCCGATGGCCTGAGCGACGGCGGAACCCCCGGCCAGGAGCGGACGACGCTCTCCGCCGACGGTCGCTACATCGCGTTCGTGTCCGGCGAGGACAAGCTGGTGACGGGCGACACCAACGCGCGGTGGGACGTGTTCGTGCGAGACCGGGTGACCGCCACCACGACCAGGGTCAGCGTCGCCAATGACGGCTCGCAGAGCGATGGGTACAGCTACAGCCCCTCGATTTCGGCCGACGGCCACCACGTCGCTTTCGCGACCAGCGCGACGAACCTGGGCGGTGACGGCACCGGCCGGAAGTACAACCTGTACGTGCGCGACCTCGGCAACTGAGTTATTGGCCGCCGCGGCGCCCTCAATCGCGCGCCGCGGCGGCCCACACGCCGGCCAGAGCAGCACGACCGGAGACACCGACCTTCGCGTAGACCCGGCCCAGGTGGACTTCGACGGTCTTGGGACTCAGGTGCAGCCTCAGACCGATGTCCCGGTTGGTCAGGCCGTCCGAGACCAGGTTGACGATCTCGACCTCACGGGCCGTCAAGTCGAAGCGCTCGGCGCCGCTTTCGGGCCGGGGACCGCGGGCGTTCAGGCGCCGCTCCTCGCGCGCGACCTGCGGCAGGAACAGTTGCGCGTCACACCGGGTGAACAACGCGCGGGCAGACACGAGGTGCGCACGGGCCACGTCGATCGCCCCGCTGCCGCCGAACGCCGTCGCGGCCAGCAAGTGCGCCCGCCCGGCCTCCACGGCCGCCCCGATCCGGCCGAACGTGCCGGCAGCGGCGACAGCGAGCGGTGCGGCTGCCGCCGGATCCGTTGGCAGCGTGGCGATCGCGCGGGCCTGCTGTGCCATGGCAGTGCGCAGCGGAAGCTCGAGCTGGCCGGCCGCGTCCTCCGCTCGGTCGGCCCATGCCGCAGCCGCGGCAACCCGGCCGGCCGCGACCTCCGCCTCCGTGAGCATCAGGTACACCAATGGCCTGGTGCGCAGGCCCACCGCCGGCAGCTCGGTCCCACCGCCACTGGTGAGCAGCAGCTCGATGCAAGCGTGCGGATCACCCGAGTGCAACATCGCCTGCGCCAGCATCGCCTCGGCCTGGCCACTGCGCCAGGAACTCATGGCCGTCGCCTGGTCGTCGACGACGATGGCCTCCTTACCCAGGCGGACCGCCTCGGCCAGGTCGCCGCGCCAGGTGGTGATCCAGCACCCGAAGGTCAACGCCATGACGCGCAGCTCCTCGCTGCCGGTCAGTTCCGCCGACTCCAGGCTGTCGTCGAAGCAGGTCGTCGCCGCCGCCAGCTCGCCGAGGTAGGCATGTACCATGCCGCGGATCGCGGTCAGCAGCGCGATCTTGTGGGACTGCCCGCTCGCGCGAGCCAGTTGAAGGCCACGGCTCATGTGCCGGCTCGCCTCCATGAGCCGGTCGGCGGAGACTTCCGACCAGCTCAGCCAGAACGCCGCATCGATGTCGCGGACCAGGTCGCTGTCGGGCAGCGCGTCCAGGAGTGCGGCCGCCTCGTCCAGCCGGTCCGCCCGCCGGTCGATGAGCGTTGCGGCCGACAACGCCGTCGCCAGCAGCATCGGATCCCCGACTTCCCGCGCGGCGGCGATCGCCTCGGCCACCCGTTCCTGTCCGTGCTCGCGCTCGACACTCTCACCGGCAACGAGCGCGACGAGCAGGACGGCCGCCGAGTGGGCGTCAACACCTTCGGCGCGTTTCCACTCGCTGTGCAGCATCGCCCTGGCCTCGGTGTAGCGCCCGAGAACCTGCTCCACCGTCGCACAGGCCCGCGCTGTCTGTGCCCGGATCTGGGTGAGTTCGGCAGGCAGGAGCCGCAGCACCTCGTGCATGGTTTCCCTGGCCTGCCGCAGGTCGCCCGTGGCGCCGAGTACGTGTGCCAGCCGGCCGAGCAGGATCAGGCGCTGCGGCGTGGCCGACTCCGCGTCGGGAAGCAACCGGATGGCCGCCCGCAGGAAGTGCCCGGCGGTCGCCGGCGTCGTGTGCATCGTCGCCTCGGCGGCCTCGGTGAGCGCCGCGACCGCCTCGAGGTCACCGCGGACGGCGGATCGCTCCACGTGCCGGGCGAACTCGGCCGGCGGCGCGCCCCGGGTCCGGAGTGCCGACGCGGCCCGGCCGTGTGCCTGAAGCCGCCAGCCAGGACCGGCGTCCTGGTAGGCAACGCTGCGCACCAGCGGATGCCGGTACCGGAACCGGCCGGTCGCACCGTCCAGCCGCACCAGGTCACGCTCGGCGAGCCGGTCGAGCGCGGAGAGTGCGAACCCGGCTTCCATTGCCGCCGTTTCGGCGAGCGAACCGGCCTCGAAGTCGTCGCCCACGACCGCGGCGGCGTGCGCGACGACCCGCTCTTGCGGGGTCAACGCGGCGAACTCGGCGGCGAGCACCGCGTGGACCGCCACCGGGATCGCCCCGTCGGGGTGGAGTGCCGCATCACCGACGGCGATGCCCCGCTCACCGGCCCGCACCAGGGCTTCCAGGTAGAACGGGTTTCCGCCACTGGCCCGGTAAAGCTCTTCCCGCCGGGAACGGCCCAGACCTTCCGGCATGATGTGGCCGGCGTCGGCTTGGCTCAGCGGCGCGAGTTCCAACAGCTCGGCCACCCCGTCGGCCGCGGCGCGGGACAGCGCGTGCCACAGCCGCAGTGACGTCTGCCGGGGCCTGCCCGCCAATGCCAAGACCAGCTGCGCCTGGGGCGGGTGGCGCAGAAGGTGGTCGAGCAGTTCGACCGAGCCCTCGTCCGCCCAGTGCAGGTCGTCGAAGACGAGCACCAGCCCGGACGGGCCGGCGACCAGCTCCAGCAACGCCCGAACCGCCCGGTGCAACCGGTACCGCTCCGCGTCGACCAGGTCGGCGGGACCGGGGGCGGGAATCGCGGGGAACACGGTCGCGAGAAGTGCGAGCTGCTGTTGTCCGAGGGAGGCGAGACGCTCCGGGCCCAGCTCGGCCAGCTGGTCGTCGAGCGCGGTGACGAACACACCGAACGGGATGTGGGTCTCGAACTCCGCCGCGCGTGCGCTACGGACCGTCCATCCCGCTGTGTCCGCGAGCTTCCCCAGCTCCGTCAGCAGCCGGCTCTTGCCGATCCCCGGTTCGCCGGTGACCGCGACGCACCGGGTAGCCCCTTCGCCCGCCAGCATCGCGCGCAGGATCGCGACTTCTCGCGCCCGGCCAGGAAATCCGCCGACGGGCTCCCCTCTCACTTCGTCAGTCATGCTGGCGTCGACTCACTTTCCGTCCGCGACCAGGCGATGGTATCGACGCTCACGCGCCCTCGGCAGGCGGCCCACCCGACACTGGGGGCTGTCCAGTGAACGGCCCTGTCTCACATTCGGTCGCTTATGAGAGGGAATTGGCGTTTCGAGCGCGTTCAGGACTCGCCTCCGGCTGCGTTCGTGTGCTGCCATTACTGCTGGTCGAGGGCGACGGCGACCTGGTCCAGGTGGGCATGGTGATTCCACGTGTCCACTGTGTGAAGGGTGGCGGGGGTGCCCCGATCCCGCTCGGTCGAAGTGCGGAATCGGGACACCGTGCGATCGGTGGATGGGGGCCTGGCGGCCCGTCCTGGGCGGGTCAATTGTGGAGAACGGCCTGGATTTCGAGGCTGATCGACGACTTGTCGCTGAGCGCGACGCCACCGGCGTTGATGCCGAAGTCGCGCCGGTTGATCTCCGACGTCGCGAAGAAGCTGGCCCGCTGTCCATCCCGCTGGTCCGAGCTGAAGGCGTTCACCTTGAGGGTCAGCGGCACCTGCCGTGTGATGCCGTGCAAGGTAAGCTCACCGTCGACGGCCCAACCGTCGACGGTCTGGCGGAGGACCAGTTGGCCAGTATGGGGCTGGTGCTGAACGCCGTGGTGCTGTGCAACACGCGCTACCTGGACGCCGCCATCGCCACGCTCCGGGGGCTGCTCACCGACCAGCGCTAGCACGGCGTCCTGGACGAGGACGTGGCATGCCTGTCCCCGCTGAAGGCCGGCCGTGTGAACGTGCTCGGCCGGTACGCCTTCGCCTCCTCCCAGCCAGAAAACGGACTGCGCCCGCTGCGCGACCCGGCCGCGGTGGACGGCGAACAGGACGACGAGTAGCCCGCCGGGGCGCACGCCCCGGGGCGTCATTACGCCGAAGGGCGGCACCGGACCATCCAGGCCGGTGCCGCCCTTCGGCGCACTGTGGTGCTGTGGCCTGGGGTGCGGAGGGCGGTCTTTTTCACGCCGCAGGGGCTATGTGGAGTTGATCAGCGATGGCATGGGCGATCGAGTCCGTGATCGAGGCGGGCTGCCATGCCCATTGGCCGTTGGGGTTGCATTCGAGGAAGTACCAGTGCCCGGCGGCTGTTACAGCGAAGTCAAATGCGCCGAAGGTGAGCCGTTTGCGCACCTGATGGCCCAACCTGCGTGACGTGCGGCGGCCGTGGGCGTTGAGTGCGGTGACACGTGTGCCCGCCGGCCCACCACCCCGGGCCGGTATCCGTGTAACGGCCCTGCTATCCCGACCGGCGGCGGGGCCGTCTTCGCCTTCCGGACCGCTCTCCCCCGGTTCAAGACGGAACGGCCTGACGTCCCTCTCAAGGGACGGCGTGGGGGCCGGTTCGGCGAGACAGAGCCGTCCGCGCGAGCCGGGAGGTCGCAGTGGCTGGTCGACGGGCGACGCCCACCGCCTTCCCCCCTTCCCGGCCACCGCAACGTACTGGTCGGCCTTCACGGCTCAGTACGGCCGGGCCCGCTTCGCGAAGGCCGGAGACAGCTCGTTCTGCGAGGCGCTCGGGAAGGCGACGGTGTTCGGGTCCCCGTCCGAGACGTACCGGTCCTTCCCGGCGGCGAGCTTGTCCAGCCAGCGCGACGAACCGAACTCGGCGTCCTCGTCCTTGGGCCCCGCCGAGCGGATCCGGGGGATCGCGCCGGGCGTGAACGCCTTCGCGAACGGCGAGACCGAGGGGTTGGCTCCCACGAGGTACACCCCGTCGTAGCGGTAGTCCGTTCCCCGCGTGGCGATGTCGGCCGGCTGAGGCATGGCACCGAAGGGCAGGGCGAGCGAGTTGACCTGCGTCCCGGGCACTGCCTTCTGGATCGCCCGCTGTCCGGCGGAGATCGCCCGCGCGGCGCCCGCCTGGTCCAGGGACCGCAGGTTCTCGTGACGGCCGGTGTGGTTGGCGACCTCGTGGCCGTGCTCCTTCAGCCAGGTCAGGGCCTTGGCGGAACCTGTCGCCGAGAAGGCGTCCGCGTTGACGAAGAAGGTCGCCACCGCCTTGAACGCCGGATATTTCTTCGCCGTCTCCGTCAGGATGGCGACGGCGGTCTCCGGCGCCGGGGTGCCGTCAGGGTTGAGGCGCACCTGGCTGTTGGTCGAGTCGTCGAAGGTGAGGACGACCGGGTGCGTGCCGGCCGGGATGTCGATGCGGCCCGTCTGGAAGTCCCGGGCGGACACCGGCACGTAGTTCTCCCGCGCGAGGCGCTCCAGTTCGGCCCGGAAATCGGCCGGGGTGCGGTCGTAGACGCTGGCCGGGGTCTCGGTGAGCTGGTGGTACATCAACACCGGCACCTGGCCGAGTTCGTTGGCGCCGACCTCCGCCGGCGCTTTCGCGGCGACGGGGCTGGCCGCCGCGGGTGAGGCGGCCGCGTGGTCCCCGGCAGCCGGTGACGGCCCCGTGGAACAGCCGGAGGTGAGCAGGGCGACGCCGGCCAGGGCGCCGAGCGGGACGAGTGGGTGGCGCATGAGAAGCCCTCCAAGGCGAACGTGTCGCGCCATACCTACCTCTGAGGGGAACCCCTGTACCGCACTCCCCCTGCATGGCGTAGAAGCCACGCCGGGGGCCGAACGCGCCATTCGTGTGAAATACGGCCAGACCGTGACGACTGGGACACCGTGCGGCAATGAATGGAGGCAGCATCCGGACCCGCCCACGGCACGAAGGACGTCATCATGTCCCCCAAACGCATATCCCACTCGGCCCCTTCCCTCCGTCTCCGCCGCCCGGCCCGTCGGGGCGCCCTGATAGCTACGACCGGGGCGCTCGCACTGGCCGGAGCGAGTGTCGGAGCCTGGACGTTCCTCTCGCCGGGTCCGGGCATCCAGGGTCTGGGCGACGGCGCCGTTCTCGACGGGCGCAAAGCCGCACAGGTCAGGGCCTACCTCGCCGCCGAGGAAGCCGGCGGTCGGGACAAGCTTCGCGCCACCCTGGACGGCACGGCGGTCCCCGTCACCGCTGAGGGCGCTCGCCTGAAACTCGCCCTCCCGCACCTCACCGAGGGCCGGCACACCTTGGCGGTCGCGGGCGACGGCAGGTTCCCCTTCGCCTCGTACCGCACGGTCGTGGGATTCAGGGTGGACGCCACCGCTCCCGAGTTGGAGGTGGCCGACCCCGAAATCAAGAACGTCGCCGCCCCCGTAACCATCACCGGCAAAGCCTCCACGGACGCCGAGGTGACCGTCAACGGCAAGAAGGTCCCCGTCGACAAGGCCGGGATCTTCAAGATCACGGTACCCCAGGGCACACCCATCGCGACGGTCACCGCAGTTGACCGCGCCGGAAACACGACCACCAAGGACGTGTCCGCCCGGGGGCGTCGCCCCATGATCCGAGCCGCGCACATCACCGCCATCGGGTGGGGCGACGACACCCTGCGCGGCAACATCCTCGCCCTGGTCCGCAGCGGCAAGCTCAACGCCGTCGAGCTGGACGTCAAGGACGAGGACGGGGAGGTCGGGTACGCGTCCCAGGTGCCGCTGGCCCGCCAGATCGGCGCGGCCAAGGGCTACTACGACGCCCGCAAGGCGATCGCCGAGATCCACGCCGCCGGCGCCCAGGTCATCGGCCGCATCGTAGCCTTCCGCGACCCCAAGCTCGCCTCGGCCTCCTGGAAGTCCGGCAAGCGCGACCAGCTCGTCCTGACCCCTGCCGGAGAGCCCTACGACGGCGGCCACTACGGAGCCCTCTCCTTCACCAACTTCGCCAGCCCCGCGGTCCGCAAGTACAACCAGGACCTCGCCGTCGAAGCGGCTCGGCTCGGCTTCGACGACGTCCTCTACGACTACGTGCGCCGCCCGGACGGCCCGCTGTCGCACATGCGCTTCCCGGGCATCGGTACCGCCACACCCGAGCAGTCGATCACCTCGTTCGTCGCTGACACCCGGACCGCACTTCGTCCGCACGCCAAGTACCTCGGCGTCTCCGTCTTCGGTATCGCCGCCACCCGGCCCACCGAGATCGCGCAGGACATCGGGGCCCTGGTCAAGGTCACCGACTACATCGCACCCATGGTCTACCCGTCCCACTGGGGGCCTGGGGAATACGGCGTCACGCAGCCCGACACCGCCCCGTATGCGATCGTGCAGCGTTCGCTCGCCGACTTCGCCCGCCAGGCGAAGGGCACCCAGACCGAAATCGTCCCGTGGCTCCAGGACTTCTCGATGGGCAGCACCTACGGCCCGGCCGAGGTGGCCGCACAGATCAAGGCCGCAGCGGCCAACAAGATGAATTCATTCATCCTGTGGAACGCCGGTGCCCGTTACCAGGGCGCGGCGCTCCAGCAGATCAACACGCGCTGACGGGGCCGGCCGCGCGTGTCTGCGTGCCCGTCGGCCGTGTGGGAGGCGGGGCGCCCGGCTCGCCTCCCAGGGGACTTACCGCGGCGGCCTCCGGCGCCGCCGGCGGGGGCCGGGCGGCAGCGGCCCCAGCCCTGGTCTGCGATACACGACAACACCCGCATCCCGATCGACTTCCGGCTGTACCTGACGGCTACGCCCCGGATCCTCGCCTCCCCGCGGCCGCAGAAGGGCAAGGACGGACGCGAGCTGCAGATCGCCTCCATGGTCTCCGACCCGGACGGCCCGTACGGCGAATGGATCCACGAGCTCGGGCTGTCGGAGGCGATCACACGCGAGATCCTCGCCGCCTTCGAAATCGACGTGCTGGAGATCTGCGACCCCTCCCCCATACTCGGCCTCTCCGTGGAAGCGCGGGAGTCGCCCTCGAAGGACATCAGCAGCTTGCGGAGCAGTGATGCCAGCTGCTGGCTTTCCTTGGGGCTCGGCCTTCGACGAGTTCACGCTCGTTGACCAGATGGCCTTCGATCAGGCCCTCGGCGGTGAGCAATTCCAGGTGATCACGAGATCCGTTCGAGCATTTCCGGGTGATCACGAGCGCTGCTCACGGTCGGTAGTTGTCGGTAGCGGTGTCCGACGGCTCTCCCCCGCACTGTCCCGCCGGGCCGCGATCAGGGCCAGCACCCCGAGCACAATCAGTCCGGGTGCGCCGGAGACGGGACAGAGAATCTGCAACGGCACGCCGATGGCGAGCAGGTACCAGCCCAGCTGTGCCGGAAGCCTGCCGGTGTCACGGGCGATGCGTAGGCTGAGTGTGCCAAGAGCGAGGAGGCCGAACCCGGCGAGGAAGAACCACATCTCGTACTCGCGCTGCGGGTTTCCGGGGACGGCGTTCCAGAATCCGTCGTGGGCCACATCACCGAAGGTGCTGGAGGCGACCAGGGCGACCGCGAAGTGCACTGCGGTCAGTCCGATCACCAGTCGGGGAACCAACCGGGTCATCGTCAGCTTCCTCGATTCGCAGAGTACTTGAGTCTCTTGATGACATGGCGCCGGTCTGGGCGGCGAGGGGCGCGAGTGGCGGCAGCGACGTATGCCGTCAGCCCCCCAAGCGCCAGACACAGCGGGGAGTACAGCGCCAGGTCCCATCGGGTGAAAGCGGTCGGGCGGCTGGTCAGAGCGGAGGAAACCAGACCAATCGAACCTCGCAGAAGCAGCACGCCTGCGACGCCCCATACGCTCTGGCGCACCAAACGACGCGGCCGCACCCGCGGGAACAAGCCGGCTTGGGCCGCGGTCACGTAGGCCGCCGCCCCGAGCGCCACCGCGACGGCGGCCGTCAACTCCGGTGTGGGCAGATCGCCTTCAGTGACCCCAACGACCGTACGGGCGAACTCGGCGCGGCTGGCCAGTGGCCAGGGAGAGAAGGTCCAGATCCCGTGCAGTGCCCCGACCGTGCCGAGGCCGACTGCGGCCATCCCACCAGCGAGTTTCGTCAGCGTCATACCGCTCCCCCAGCCACTACATACACCCCTGTATGGACTAACCATACAGTACTGTACGGACATGGCTAGAAGGCGCCTCACCCCCCAGGACTGGTCGACCGCGGCACTGCGCGCGATGGCACGTGGCGGAGTCGCCGCAGTGTCGATCAACGCGCTGGCAGGCGAGCTGGAGGCAACACGGGGCAGCTTTTACTGGCACTTCAAGGATCGCGATGCGCTGCTGACGGCCGCGCTGGAGGTGTGGGAGCGGGACGACACCGCGGCACTGATCGCAGAGTTGAGCGATGTCACCGACCCCCGGGAACGGCTGACGACCCTGTTCACCATCGCGCTGGGACAGGAAGACATCAACGGCCTGGAGCCCGCGATCGTCGCCCACGCCGACCACCCCGCCGTCGCCCCGGTCCTGCGCCGGGTCACCGAGCGGCGGATCGCCTACCTCACGGACCTCTATAGCGACCTGGGCCTGGCCCCCGCCCCAGCCCGGCTTCAGGCAGTCGCCGCGTACGCCGCTTTCCTTGGATGGCTCGAACTGCGGCGCTCCGCCTGCGACATCGTGCCCGAAGTCGCCGCCACGGGCACCACCGCCACCGCCGCGCTCGAGCACCTCATCACCGGGCTGGTCCGATCCGCCATGCACCAGGCGGAGCTGGAGTAAACGCCTGAGCTGGACGAGGACGAGGCGCCCCCGCATGTGCCCTCACGAGCGGACCGTGAAGCCGTCCAGGGTGAGGTCGAGCAGGCGCTCAGCTTGCTGCCGGTGTTCAGCGCTGGCCGAGGTGAGGGCGATGCCCTCGAGGGCGGCGCCGATGGCGGTGGGCCCGATGTCGGTACGGATCATCCCGGCGGCGTCGCACACGTCCATGAGTGAGGTGATGGCGGCCTGGATCATTTCCCGGCTGTGACCGTAGGGGGTTGCCTCCCGTCGCGGCGATGGGCTGTGCGCGGCGCGCGGGCCGGACATGGCAGGCGGCACGGAGGTCCCTGAACCCGCGACGGACGCGGGCGCGACACGGTTCCGCGGCGAAGTCCGCTTCGACAAGCGAGCACACCTTCGTGGCGCCGATCCCGAGGGCTGTCCACAAGGTTGGTCTTGTCCACAGGCCGGCCCCGGGTCGCGGTCGGATGACCACGGCAGCCCTGATGGAACTCGACGCCCAGCTCGATTCCGAGGACACGGCGGCAGTTCTGTCCGCGGTCTGGGACATGTTCACCGTGGCGACCAAGGGGGCTGACGCAATCACCTTCGAGGAGGGCAGCGACGAGCTTCAGGCGATGCTCGCCGCTCAGCAGTGCATGGCCGGACGGGACCTCCTGCCGTTGCCGCAGAGCGGCACGCCCGTGGAGGTGACGCGACGGCGCCGGGTGCCGCCGGCCTCGATCCGTACATACGGCTCTTGGAACACACCCAGCGGTCCCTGGTTCGGCTGGCCGCCACCGCCGACCGTCTTGGCGAGGGAGCCCGCGGGCGCGGTTCTGGGTGATGCGCGGGCCGGGCGTATGCCTCACCCGTGGCGAGGACTCTGCCGACGTCGCATCACTGATTCCGAGGCCGAGGCGGCCGCCCAGGCCCGCTGACCTGCCGACGCAGCAGCAGCTCAGGGGCTTCCCCGGCGGTCCGCAGTGGTCCGCCGGGGAAGGCCTGCGGCACCGCCCCACCGCCACATCGGGACAGGGGCTCATCCGCCGATGGCGTCGGTCCTGGTGCCGAAGTCGCCCAGGAGGGCCCTCAGCCGGGGACTCTTCCGCCCGCTGACCACCACACCAGCCCTTGCTCAGGTCGCCTGAACTGGCCAATCCTCAGGGCGCAGCTGGTGGGCAACTCGCCCGGCAGGCCTCGGCAGGCCATGGCCCCCGGCCTGCCCCCGGACCGCCGCGGCGAGCTTCCAGCCGAGGTTCAGCGCGTCCCCGATGCCCAGGTTCAGCCCCTGGCCGCCGAACGGCGAGTGGACGTGCGCCGCGTCCCCCGCGAGCAGCACCCGACCGGCCCGGTAGTCAGCCGCCTGGCGGGCGTTGTCGGTGAAGCGGGTGGCGGTGTGCACCTCGGTGACCGCGAGGTCCGCCAACCCGGTTACACGCCGCAGGCTCGCCTGCGACTCCTCGACGGTGACGGGTGCCTCACGGTCGGAGGGCGGTCCTTCGAACTCGACCATGAGGATGCGGCCGGGGACCGGGCCGTGGATATACGTTCCGGTGCCGGTGTGGTTCCAGCCAGTCTTCAGGGTTTCGGCGCCGGTCATGGTGACGACGGCCTGGTGGCCGGTGATCCGCGGATCCGATCCGGGGAAGGCGGAGCCCGCGAGCTTGCGCACCGTATTGCGCCGCCGTCGCAGCCAACGAGCCAGCTGGCGCGTATCATACGGTCCGGCCTACCGCCCACCGGGGCCGTGCGGACCTGACCCCGTCGTCCTCGGCGTCGAAGCCCGTCAACTCCAGGCCGCGGCACAGATCGACGCCGAGCTGTGCCGCGCGTTCGGCGAGCAGCCACTCGACATCCTGCTGGGGTACGAAGCCCACGTCACCGGGCCCGGCATGCGCGAAGTCGGGGTCGGCCTCGTCCAGCAGAGCTCCGCTCAGCATGATCCCGCCGAAGTGTCCGGCGAACTTGGGTGGCGTGCACGGCGGTTGTCCGTCCGATGCGCCGCCCGGTCGGCCGCGCATGAAGGCCCCCACCGGCTCTGCTGCCCAGCGCCTCCTACAGCACCACTGCCCGGGCAGGGCGCACCACTCGGACCCGATCGAGAGGAGCACGATGCGGAGTGCATTACGGCTCGCCTCCAGGCCGGCCTGTGATCATGCAGCCGACCACGAAGTGCACCACTTGACGCCGGTGACCGTTGCCGCTCAGGTCTCCTCGTACTCGTCGTGGCGGCGCAGCCAGTGGGTCTCCTCGCCCTCCTCGTGGCGGCCCATCGGCGCGCGATCGAGGAGCCCGTAGTAGGCCATGGCCGGCTCGAGGCCGCGCGCGGTGGTGACGTACGTCCGGTAGACGGCGTCGTCCGCCAGCGCGTAGCAGCTCAGCCCGGGTCCCTCGGTGACATACCCGAGGACGTCCGTGCCGCATGCCTCTGCCATCTGGCTCACGGTCCCCGGAATCTCACCCTCGAGGAACGGCTTCAGCTCCTCCTCCGTGTACATGAAGCCGAGGTCGCGGTGGAAGTCGCTGCCGCCGGCGGAAACCCAGTCGAAGCTCCAGCCCATCCGCTCCCGGTAGGCGAGAAGCTTCTCGACGGGCGCCCGCGAAGAGCAGGTCAGGGTCACGTCGCGGGCTTTGAGGTGGACCGCGTTGGGGTCGAGGGTGTCCGCGATCGAGGAACAGACCGGGCATCCGGCCGTGTACGGCGGGCCGAACATGAAGTGGTAGACGAGCAGCTGCGAGCGCCCGTCGAAGAGGTCCGCGAGCGACTTGGTCCCGCCCTCGGTCTCGAAGCGGTAGTCCTTCTCGACCCGTACCCAGGGAAGCTCCCGCCGCTTCCGCACGAGCTCGTCGCCGCGCCGCGTCAGTTCCTTCTCCTGCACAAGCAGCTCCGCTCGGGCTGCCTCGAATTCTTCCTGCGTGCCGACCTTGTGCTCGGGCATGGCTTTTCCTCGTGTGCGGGAGCAGAACACCACACTGCACAGGCGTTCGACCGCAGCGTCTGCCACGGCGTACCCGCCCGGCTCTACGTCCACCGTACGCGCGTGGCGGCGGACCTTCGAGCCATCGCGCGGGCTGCGGGGCGTCCGAACCGACCGTCAGGACCCCGGGCGGGAGACCGGCGGGAGCCCTGACGTGCCGGGGAAACCCAGCGGCCACCCGTCGTCGGGCGTCACGGCCTCTGACGGGCCGCTGCTGTCCCCGGAGCCGCTGCCGCCGCCGCCTTCGACGATGAACGGACCGCTCGCCGTGGTCTGCCGGTCCGGTGCGTCGAAGGTGACCCAGCCGCCTGCCTGCACTGCGGAAATCATGGTCCAGGCGGCGACGGCAAGCACGACGACACCGGTGAGTCCGGCCAGCTTTCCCGAGAGCACCTGGCTGCTGCGCGGAACAGACAGCCAAGGGCCGCGAACAGCGGCGCGGTGCCTGCTACGAACCCGGCCAATCACCGCGGCTCCGGCCACCGCAGTTTTATACCGCCCGTACGGCCGGATACCGGGCCGGGACTGCCCCTCTCCAGCTTGCCCGAGCCGCCTACCGCGCCCGAGGCCGACCGCTCGCCCGCCCCTGCCCGCGGCGCGCCGGCCACCCGACAGGCATCCGGCGAGAGTCGGCACGCCCAGCCGGCGCCCCAGCTCAGAGCCGAGGGACGACCGCGCAGCGCACGGCGTAACCAGCCCCGAGATCACCGCTCTGTGCCACCAAACCTGTGACTGAGCCTGCGAGTCGGCACTCACCCGCCATCCGCGATGGTCACGCCGGTCGCGGTCATCATCGCCATCGTCCCTGCGAAGGCGCCCCGGATGTGCTCGCACAACCCGTCGATGCCTGTCCGTTGCATCGGGCGTAGTACCGACGCGCACCTCCTCATGGTCACGGCTGCCACCGAGCGCCCTACACCGGTCGCCCCGGGCCAAGCCGGCGGCGTCGGCAGAAGTGGGGCAGTCGGCCCAACATCGGGTGCGTACCGGTTCGGGCGGGGGATCCTGTGGATGAAGGCGAGGAAGCGCGAGCTTGATGGGACCCCTTCGGATGTCCAATTTTGCTCAAACTGGGAGCAGGCTCGAATGGCCTGGCAGCACGCCAGAGGTGATGGGTCGATTGCGTGGGATTTCGTATCGCACTGCTGGGTTCATGCGGGCGGCAAGCCGACCGCTGACGGTGACCACGGGGGCCTGTCCCAACGGGCACTCGAACGCATTGCTGGGGTGCTGGACGGTGAACGCCGAGGTCTCTGCAGCCATGACAAGGCAGAGGCCCTGATCCTTGAGATCGGTTCTCCCGGGTCCGGACGCGAACATGCCGGACACGGCGCGATGGATACCACCGCGGTCGATACCCGGCCGGGTCGGCTCTGATCTCGGACCCCAGCTCCGGGCGGACCAAGACCGCGAAACTGCTTGGTCCGGTCGCCTTCGCTACGAGGTGATCGCCTCGTGCACCGCCATCGCGGCCTCCAACCACGGCTGTCACGCCTCGGCGCTGCAGGGGCTGGCAGTGGGCGCGACCGGTTGCCGTTCGGACTGCTACAGCCGGACCGATATCCCCGGCCCGCACGGGCGCGGCAGGGCCAGCTCGTGCACACTGGCAGGATGACGAGCGCAGCTGGGAGGCCGGATGAGCTGGGCATCATGGACCACACGCGGGATTTTCGCCGGACGGGACGGAGTACAGACCGGCGAGGCAGGCCCCGTCCTCACCGGTGAGCTCGACATTCACACCACGTGGACCGAGGCCGATGGTCTGGCGCACGTCACAGTGCAGTACAGCGGGGGGTCCGACTGGTTCCCCCTCGCCGGAAGCCCCGTCCCGTGCCCCAGCGAGGAGGCGAGCCGGGCCCTGCATGACACGGTCATCCATTCCGTACGTGCCGGAGCGAGCCTTCCCCTGAGCACTGGCCCTCCCTGATCCTGCCCGGCGGCGCGGGGCGATGAGTGTCGGCCGCTACACGGCCTACTCGGGCCGTCGGGTCTCAGTCTGCGTCTGATCGGTCTGTCGACGAGCGCGAGAAGCCCTTTTTCGACCGGGGCCTCAACCCGGCGCGGGTCGAGCAGATCGTCCAGACCGAGGACGAATCGCGCGCCCTGGGAGACGTTCATACAGCAGCGCGGCCGGCCCCGCCACCGGAATTGCGGCGTTTCATCGGCACGAAGAAGGGCCGCAAGATCCGCTATGGCCGCCTCCTGGTCGAAGCCATCGCCCCCTGCCCAAGTGCCCGCCCCGCTGGACAACCTCCTCGCCAGCCTGTGATGGTCGGTCCCCACGGGCAGGGACGCCGGGACCAAGCGGCCCGCCGAAGTCCCGCGAGAAACGGATACCGGACCCGACCAGGTCCAGGAGCACCTGCCAACTCCGTTGGGGCGGCCGCTCGGCAACCGCGACCAGGTCGGTCAATCTCTCCTGCATCAGCGGACCGGATCTGCCAGGGGTAGTCGGCCCTCAGAACCAGCGGCACTGAGTGGTGAAAGAGAACCGGTTGGTCCTCCACTCCACAACCGGTAGCCGACCGCCAGCCAGGACGCGCGTAGGAGGCGATCGGTGATGACGCTGACCTGCTCGGGCGTCAGGACGGACTTGGCGTTGGCCCGAGGCTTTGGCCCGAGGCTTTGGGCCCGGACCGGGAGTAGCGGCCGGCGGTTGGCGATCGCGGCGTTTATGTCCCCGTGGTGGGCGGCTAGAGGTCCTGGGCGGGCTTGGCCCGTCCGGCTGCCCCGCCCACCACTTCCCCGCCGGCAAGAGTGACCCCGGCTTCCGGACGCAACTGCAGATCGCAGCCGGACTGGCCCGCACCGCCGAGGCCGCCGGGGTGGCCTTCCGGGCCGTGGCCGCCGACTGCGTCTACGGCGACCAGGGTTGCCCGCGTTAACAATCCACCGCTGCAAGGTAATTGGTGGTGATGAGGGGGTCAGCGGCCCCAGCGCAGCGCTGCCGTCTGCACCGGCGCGTCCCACAGCCGCAGCATTTCCTCGTCGGCCCGGCACAGCGTCACCGAGCACCCCGCCATGTCCAGCGAGGTGACGTAGTTCCCCACGAGGGTCCGGGCCACCGGGACGCCCCGAGCCGCCAGCACCCGGGCCACCTCCGCGTGGAAGCCGTACAGCTCCAGCAGCGGCGTCGCGCCCATCCCGTTCACCAGGGCCAGTACCGGCCCGTCGACCGGGGCCGCGTTCGCCATGTCCTCCAGCACTGAACCCACCGCGACCTCAGCGATCTCCCGCGCCGGCATCATCGGGCGCCGCTCCCGGCCCGGCTCGCCGTGGATCCCGATGCCCAGCTCCAGCTCGCCGTCCGGCAGGTCGAAGGTGGGACCGCCCTTCGCGGGGGTGGTGCAGGCGCTCAGCGCCACGCCGAAGCTGCCCGAGGCCTCGTTGACCTGCCGGGCGAGTGCGGCGACCTGCTCCAGCGGCGCGCCCTCCTCGGCCGCCGCCCCGGCGATCTTCTCGACGAAGAGCGTTGCCCCCGTGCCGCGGCGCCCAGCGGTGTAGAGGCTGTCGGTCACCGCGACGTCGTCGTTGACCAGCACCCGCTCGACCCGGATGCCGTCCTCCTCGGCGAGCTCGGCGGCCATGTCGAAGTTCAGTACGTCCCCGGTGTAGTTCTTGACGACGAACAGCACCCCCTGCCCGGAGTCCACGGCCTTGGCCGCCCGCACCATCTGGTCGGGCACGGGGGAGGTGAACACCTCGCCCGGACAGGCGGCGGACAGCATTCCGTGTCCGACGAAGCCGGCGTGCAAGGGCTCGTGTCCGGAGCCGCCACCGGAGACGAGACCGACCCGCCCGCCCTGCCGAGCGTCCCGCCGTACGACGACCCGGGCCTCGGCGTCCACGTCCAGCTCGGGGTGGGCTGCGGCCAGCCCCCGCAGGGCGTCCGCGACCACGGTCTGGGGACTGTTGATCAGCATCTTCATCGTGTGCCTCCCGGTCGGAGCCGACGGGTGAGCGGTCCGGCGCCGTCACGGAGCACCGATCACCGGGCGCCGGGCAGGCACGTCCGCGAGGGCACGCCATACGAACAGTGTGCTGCCAAGCCGCGGACATCCGCGAGAACTGGGACGACCGCCTCGGAGAGGGCTCGGGATACCCGAAGCGGGCACCGGCCTCCGCGGGACGGACCGCGCTCGCCTTTCCAGTACAGGCGACCCGTCTTACGCTGAACCGGGGGCTCGGGGCAGTCGAATGCCGGTCTTCGGACCGGCGGGAAGCGGGCACCCATGAAGGAGCGCCTCAAAGCATCAGGGCTGGTCGGCGAACTCTCGGCAGAATTCGCAGGCACCATGATCCTCATCCTCTTCGGCTGCGGTGTCGTGGCCCAGGTGGTAGCCGGCGGAGCCCTGACGGACCCGGCAGGCGGCCTCGGAAACCACGACAGCATCGCCTGGGCCTGGGGTCTCGGCGTGACCCTGGGCGTCTACGTCGCGGCACGGCTGAGCGGCGCCCACCTCAATCCCGCGGTGACCGTCGCCCTGGCCACTTTCAAGGGCTTCCCGTGGAGGAGGGTGGCCCCGTACGCACTGGCCCAGCTCGCGGGAGCCTTCGTTGCCGCCCTGATCGTCCGCTGGAACTACACCGAGGCACTGGCGAAGGCCGACCCCGGCCACACCATCAAGACCCAGGGTGTCTTCTCCACGCTCCCGGCCAACGGAAACCCGAACCTGCCGGTGACCGAGTGGGGCGCACTGCGCGACCAGATCATCGGCACCGCGATCCTGCTCCTGCTGATCTTCGCGGTCACGGACCTGCTGGGCACACCTCCCGGCGCCAACCTGGCCCCGTTCATCGTCGGCCTGATCGTCGTGGCGATCGGCATGGCTTGGGGTACGAACGCCGGGTACGCGATCAACCCGGCCCGTGACCTCGGCCCCCGTCTGGCCAGCTTCCTCACCGGATACGGCACGGCATGGAGAGATCAGTACGGCAACTTCTACTTCTGGGTGCCGATCATCGGCCCGTTCATCGGCGGTGTGCTGGGAGCGGGTATCTACAAGTTGCTCATCGGCCGGTTCCTGCCGACCGCCGAACCGGAGCCTCCCGGACGCGTCCCGGCTCCGGACGAGAGCTGACCTGATCCGGGGCGGGCGGGCGGACACCGCCCGCCCCGTCCCGGACGCCAGCCCCGCACACGGCATCCCAAGAGGAGGCGGCACCCATGGCTGACTTCGTCGGCGCAGTGGACCAGGGAACCACGAGCACCCGTTTCATGATCTTCGACCACTCCGGCAACGAAGTGGCGCGGCACCAGCTGGAGCACAACCAGATCCTCCCGCGCTCGGGGTGGGTCGAGCACGACCCGGTGGAGATCTGGGAACGCACCAACTCGGTGATCCAGAACGCCCTCCGGCACGGAAACCTCGACGCCTCCGACCTGGCGGCCGTCGGCATCACCAACCAGCGCGAGACGACCGTCGTCTGGGACCCCCGTACGGGCCGCCCCTACTACAACGCCATCGTCTGGCAGGACACCCGTACCGACTCCATCGCCGCCGCCCTGGAGCGCGGTGGCCAGGGCGACGTCATCCGCCGCAAGGCGGGGCTGCCGCCGGCCACCTATTTCTCCGGGGGCAAGATCCAGTGGATCCTGGAGAACGTCGACGGCGTCCGGGAGGCCGCCGAGCAGGGCCACGCCCTCTTCGGCAACACCGACTGCTGGGTGCTGTGGAACCTCACCGGCGGGCCGGACGGCGGCGTGCACGCCACCGACGTGACCAACGCCAGCCGCACCATGCTCATGGACCTGGAGACCCTCGACTGGGACGACGAACTGCTCGGCTTCTTCGGCGTACCCCGGGCCATGCTGCCCGCCATCAACCCGTCCTCCCACCCGGAGGCGTACGGACGGACCCGCACCTCCCGGCCGCTGCGCGAGGCCATTCCCATCACCGGTGTCCTCGGTGACCAGCAGGCGGCCACCGTCGGGCAGGTCTGCTACGCGCCCGGCGAGGCGAAGAACACGTACGGAACCGGCAACTTCCTGGTGCTCAACACCGGGACGGAACTGGTCCGCTCGCAGCACGGCCTCCTGACCACCGTGGCGTACCAGTTCGGCGACAGCCCCGCCGTCTACGCCCTCGAAGGGTCCATCGCTGTCACCGGCTCCGCCGTGCAATGGCTGCGCGACCAGCTGAAGATCATCAGCGACGCCGCCGAGAGCGAGCGCCTGGCAAGCACCGTCGAGGACAGCGGCGGCATCTACTTCGTCCCCGCCTTCTCCGGCCTGTTCGCCCCGTACTGGCGCTCCGACGCCCGCGGCGCGATCGTCGGCCTGGCCCGCTATCACGACAACGGCCACCTGGCGCGAGCCACCCTGGAGGCGATCTGCTACCAGACCCGCGACGTGGTGGAAGCCATGGAACAGGACTCCGGCGTCCACCTCGACGTTCTCAAGGTCGACGGTGGAGTCACGGCCAACGACCTCTGCATGCAGACCCAGGCCGATGTCCTCGGCGTACCGGTCAGCCGTCCCGTGGTCGCCGAGACGACCGCGCTCGGCGCCGCCTACGCGGCCGGGCTCGCCACCGGCTTCTGGCGGGACACGGACGAACTGCGCACCCATTGGCAGGAGTCCAAGCGGTGGAACCCCGAGTGGTCGGAGGAACGGCGCACGGAAGGGTACGCGGGCTGGAAGCGCGCGGTGGAGCGCACGCTCGACTGGGCCAAGGTCGAATAGGTTCCGGCCGCGGGCCCGCAGCACTGAGGAGGAGACCATGGTCGATCCGGTGGCCCTCTCGCCCCAAGCCCGCACGCAGGCCCTCGCCGCCATGGGACAGGGCGAGCTCGACGTCCTCGTCGTCGGAGGCGGCGTCGTCGGCAGCGGGGCTGCCCTGGACGCCGCCACCCGGGGCCTTGGCGTCGGACTCGTCGAAGCCCGCGACTGGGCCTCGGGTACGTCCAGCCGCTCCAGCAAACTCATCCACGGCGGCCTGCGCTACCTGGAGATGCTCGACTTCCGCCTCGTCGCCGAAGCCCTCAAGGAACGGGGCCTCATGCTCCGGCTCCTGGCCCCCCACCTGGTACGTCCGGTGCCGTTCCTCTACCCCCTGCGACACCGCGTCACGGAGCGCCCGTACGTCGGCAGCGGCGTGCTGCTGTACGACGCGATGGCCCGTGCCTCCGGCACCTCCGCAGGCCTGCCCCACCACCGCCACATGAGCAGGCACCGGGCCCTGCGCGAGGCGCCCGCCCTGCGCTCCGATGCCCTGGTGGGCGCCATCCAGTACTGGGACGCCCAGGTCGACGACGCCCGGCACACCCTGTTCCTCGCCCGTACGGCCGCCTCGTACGGGGCACTGACCGCCAACCGCACCCGCGTCAGCCGCTTCCTGCGACAGGGCGAGCGGGTGGTCGGCGCCGTCGTCACGGACCTGGAGAGCGGCGACGAGACGGAGGTGCGGGCCAAGCAGGTCATCAACGCGACCGGAGTGTGGACGGACGACACCCAGGCCATGGCCGGCACCCGCGGCCAGTTCCACGTCCGCGCCTCCAAGGGCGTCCACCTGCTCGTCCCGCGTGACCGCATCAACTCCCGCACCGGTCTGATCCTGCGCACCGAGAAGAGCGTGCTGTTCGTCATCCCCTGGGGCCGGCACTGGATCATCGGGACCACCGACACCGACTGGACACTCGACAAGGCCCACCCCGCCCTCAGCTCCAAGGACGTCACCTACCTGCTGGAACACGTCAACAGCGTCCTGGCCACCCCCCTGGTCCCCGAGGACGTCGAGGGCGTCTACGCCGGCCTGCGGCCCCTGCTGTCCGGTGAGGCGGCGGAGACCAGCAAGCTGTCCCGGGAGCACCTCGTCGCCCATCCGGTGCCCGGACTCGTCGTGGTGGCGGGCGGCAAGTACACCACGTACCAGGTGATGGCCCAGCACGCGGTCGACGAGGCTGCCCGCGCCCTGGACGAGAAGGTGCCCGACTGCGTCACGCACCGCGTTCCGCTGCTGGGCGCCGACGGCTACCCGGCGTTGTGGAACTCGCGGCACCGGCTTGCCGAGCAATCCGGGCTCCATGTGGCCCGCATCGAGCACCTCCTGAACCGCTACGGCTCCCTGGCACCCGAACTGCTCGCCCTGGTCGCGGCCGACCCCCCTCTCGGCGAGGCACTGCCGAGCTCCGACGACTATCTGAGGGTCGAGGCCGTGTACGCGGTGACCCACGAGGGAGCCCGCCACCTGGAGGACGTCCTCGCCCGGCGCACCCGGATCTCCATCGAGTCCTGGGACCGCGGGGTGGACGCGGCGCCGACCGTAGCCCAGCTGATGGCGCCCCACCTGGGATGGGACCGGGCGCACCAGGACCGCGAGATCGACCACTACCTCAAGCGCGTGGCCGCCGAGCGCGAGGCCCAGCAGCAGCCGGACGACCGGACCGCCGACGCGGTGCGGCTCGGCGCGCCCGACATCATCCCGGTGAACTGAACGGCCGCACGCGGGTGCCCCTACTCTGGGACCATCAGCGGCGAACACCCGGCCGAGCTGGAAGAGCTCGGGATCGTGTGGGACACCGCCGACGTCGGCTTCGAAACCGACATCGTCGCCGCCCGCGTATCACGAGCTGCACGGGCCCCTGGCCGTACCGCGGGGGCAGCCGTCCTCGACGTCGCTCTCGGGCAAGGGCTCACGAACGTCCGCCGCCCCGGCGGTCTGGGCGAGGACCCGGGCCGCGCCCGCCGCCGGGCCGCCGAGATCTTGTGCGCCCAGTCGTTCGCGCCCGGCCATGGCCCAGTCGGACCGTGGCTTCGATCAGCAGCCGGTACGGGCAGGCGAGGGCCTGATCACCGTCGACCGGGAGCGAGGCAACACACCCGCGATGGTCGCCCTCACGCGCGAGGGAATCCGGCGCACGGAGGCCGAGGACGAAGCGAGCGGCTGAGCCCGGTCCTTCGGTACCGGTCAGGGCTTCGCGCCGCGGGGCACGACCATGTCGGTCAGCCGGGCAGCACCTGCTTCGAGGGACACCCAGTGCCCTGACACGTGCAGCACGGCGATTGCGGACGTCGGGAACCGAGCAACTCCCCCGCGCTCGCCCCGTAGAGGCGTGCCTCGTAGGTGACCGGCGCGGGGGCGGCGCCGAGCTCGGCCGCGACGAGGCTCATGTCTCGCGCGTGCGGCGGGCGGAGGAACACACGACCAAGTCGGGAACGCAGTCGGCCTCGCGCAGCCATCGGCCGGCCGCAGGGGCGTCCCGGCGTCCGCGCGGGGCGAGTGGCCGCTCGGAGTCGGGCACCTCCGGCCAGGCGGACTTGGCGTGCCGCAGGACGACCAGGCGCCGGGAGTCGCGTGAAGTCATGGCGTCGCCCGGTGCTGGCGGCCGACCTCGCGCACGAGGTCCAGTCCGAGTACGCGGTCGAGAAAGGCGAACGTCTCGAATTTGGCTCCGGCCGGCACGTCGGCGCGCCCTGCCACGCCGACCAGCATGTCCAGGACGGCGGGAACGCCGAGATCATCGGCGAGTACGGCATGCGCCTGCCGCAGCACGTCGGCAGGGATCGGCCTGGACGGCTCCTGCGCCCAGTCGGCCACCTGTTGCCGCCAGTGCCGCAGCGTCCGCCAGGCCTCGGCGAGCGCGGGGCCGGTCACCGTGACCGGCGTGCGGTAGGCGTGGCCGAGCAGCAGCATCCGCACAGCCAGCGGATCGGTCCCCTCCGGGGCGAAAGCGTCCAAGAGACCGGAGGCGAGGAGACCTCCACGGTCGGGGACGCCCTGGTCCGGGGGTGCTGGGCTGAGCCGGCCCACGTAGATCCAGACCCCGCCGGCGGTGTCCTGTCCGGGGGTGCCGTGAGCGAGCACGTGCACATCGGCAGCGTCGCAAAGCGAGTCGGTCAGATCGTGAACACCGACGCTGGCGGGCGGGTGGATGCCGAGATCGGACATGGCGCGTTCGAGCGCCTGGGCTTGCTCACGCGGCAGGTCTGGCGTGGTGAGGACCGTGTGGGACGCCAGACCATGCAGCTCCGCGGTGCGTGCCAGGACGTCGCCGACCAGGGGTGCCCGCAGGTGCACCGTGCCGATCCCGGAGTCGGTGACCGGCAGGTGGACGCAGATGCGCAACAGGTGACGGTGTGCGGAAGGAATCTCCACGAGGCGGCCGGTGCCTGTGTCAGCGATGCGCAGCATGATGCGGAGGCTAGTCGCGCAAACCCCCGGAACTGGGGAGGACCTGACCATGACGCCAATGTTGTGGCATACCCCCGCGCCGCGCGGTCACGTGGCTCCTCCGCGATCAACGTGGGCTGCGAGCCCCATCCCGGACCTCGGCGACCACGAGAAGACTCGGCGAACCCTTCATCGGGAGTGCGTACGCCGATCGGCTCGGTAGCCGTCGGCTTCGACGTCGTGGAGCCACCGCGGCCCGGCGATTTCTCGTCGACCCGGAGACCGACCTGCTCTCACGCCGGCTGGTCACTGAGGAGGTTCCGGACGGCTGGACGTGACCCTCCAGGATTCACGACACGCCGAATGGGCACTGTGGCAGCTCAGCACGGGCGCGCCGGCCCCGCAGTCGTTGCGCACCTCCCCACGCAACCGCGCCGCCGCGATCGCCACCCCCACCATTCGAGCGCCGCCGACAGCACGGTGCCCGTCCACGGACTTCCTCCGTTCGGTGGCGGGTCCGCCCCCGGGTGAGCAGGCAGTGGTGAGACCGGGGCCGAGGCAGGTGGCACCGCGCCCCTGTGATGTGAGCGTTCCGGCCGCTACAGTGCCCACGGCCCCGCGTGTGCGCACGCGGCGCCCGGCAGGACCATGTGGCGGGCACTAATTCTGCAGCGCCCGCACCGCCTGCCGCTCCAGGTCCAGGCAGCGGTCAACACGCTCCGCACACGCGTCGAAGAGCGCTCGCCGCGCCTGGGCACCGGCATCCGGGGCGGCGTCCCGGGCGAGCACGGCCAGCTCCGACCAGTGCCGGGCGGACTCCCTGAAGAGTCCGGCGGCCTCTGGGCGCCCGACGAGGTCGAGGAAGTCCGCGTACAGCGGCCGGGTCGCGCCCGGCGTGGTCCACTCCTCCTCCAAGCAGGCATGCAGCCGCCCTGTGCCGGCACGGAAGGCTTCGGGCGAGCTGCCGAACCGGCGCTCCCAACCCGTCTTGGTGGTGCTGTCGCGCAGCTGTGCGGCGAGCTTCTCCATCCCGGTGAAGCCGAAGTTCACGTCGAACTTGTTCCCCAGAACCGGCCCGGTGAGGTGCATGACGGTGGAGGCGATCGCCCCTGCCACGTCCGGCTCCCCCTCGGCCGGCCCAGTGGGCACGATCAGCTGGTGGCGGCCGTTGCGGTGCGCGGTCCAGGCAGCACCGAACTCTTCGCGGTCGATCCGGTACGGAGTATCGGCACCGTCCTCGATCAGCAGGTCGTCGCCGTCGTACCCGGCGATGACAACGGTGTACGGGTCGGTGCCGGTCATCTCGGCATCCGGATCGGCCCCGTGCCAGGGCAGAGAGGAGCGGTCGACCACGCAGAAGGCGGGCTGCCCCTCGTCGAGCGCGGCACGGACCCGGCCCCAGCGGGGCTTCATCGCACGCGTGGCGTCGTACGGAATTCCCAGGCGGCCAAGCGCGACCTGGACCCAAGGCTCGGGATGGGCCTGAGCCACAATCGTGACGATGGGCAGCCGGCCCTCGTACTCGAAGACGAAGTACATGAAGCCGATCCCCCCGGCCAGGCCGGCAACGAGCTCCTCGTCGTGGACACTGCCCAGAGCATGCCGGATCAGGGAGGCCTCTCGGTGGCGTCCGGTACCGAAGTCTTCGTACACGAGCACAGTCATGCGATCAGCCTAACCACGCAGACAGGGGGAACCGCACCGACCCCGTCAGCCGCTCCGCCGCCCCCGCTGGCACGGGCGACACCAGAACTTCGCTGGGAAACGGCCCTTCCGACCAGGAACGATGCCATTCGAATCCAGCGCGGACGACCGACGCCAAGCACCGCACATCACACGTCGCTCATCACTCCTCGCTCGGCGAACCTGCACAACCCCAGGTCACAAGCGTCACGACCACGCAGTCTCGCTCCCCACGGCACACCGTTGCCCAGACCCCCCACAACGTCGGCCACGAACCCCGCCCTCCAGGACACCCCCAACAGCAACGGCGGCACCCACAGCGCCGGCGGCGGCTCCCACACCGACTCCCCCGAGGGCGCCCTCGACCAGTGAAGACCAGTCCACCTGACCATGCCCACCACCCGCCGGCCCGGGGCTTGGCCAGAGCATGGACCAACGCTCGATTCGTCCCCATTCCCTATAGTCAAGAGACCTAGACTGGAAGAAACCGCGTCGCGCTCGCCACGAGCCCGACGGAAGGTGCGGGCATGACCCCATGGCCAATTCCAAGCGGGCCCGGTGCGACGGCCTGGGCACCGGAGCAGGTTTCGGCCGACCCGTACAACGCCCAGACGCCGGCGGCCGCCCTCGCCGAGCCGGTCACGCCCGTGGGTGCCTTCTTCGTACGCGATCACTTCGGCATCCCGCGAACACCCCCCGGCCGGTGGCGGCTGCGTGTCGGCGGGGCCGTGGCCGCCCCGTTGGACATCGGCTACGACGAGCTGGACGCTCTGGATCGCCGGGAGCTCGACGTGGTGTTGGAGTGCGCCGGAAACGGCCGCAGCCTGATGACACCCCGTCCACCGGGCCTGCCCTGGGGCCTGCGGGCAGTCGGCTGCGCACATTTCGCGGGAGTGCCGTTCCGCGCCCTCGCCGCCCGGGCCGGGATCGAGCCGGGAGCAGTGGAGATCGTCTTCGCCGGAGCCGACTCCGGCACGGTGCACGGGCTCCCGACGGCCTTCGAACGCAGCCTGCCGCTGGAGGCGGCCCTGCACCCCGACACCCTCCTCGCCACCCACATGAACGGCGAGCCGCTCGCCCCCGAGCACGGGGCGCCGGTCCGCCTGGTGGTTCCTGGCCGGTACGCGGTAGCCGACGTGAAATGGCTGGTCGAGGCACGGGCCGTGACAGAGCCGTTCACCGGTGTCTTCCAGGCCGAGCAGTACGTCTACGCCGCCTCGCGCGGCACCCCCGAGGGCCCCGTGACGACCGTGCGGATCAAGTCGCACATCACCGAACCCGAGCCCGACGCCGCCGTCCGCCGAGGTCACGAGGCCGTCGTACGCGGCCACGCCTGGTCGGGCGGCGGGGTGCCCGTGCGGCGGGTGGAAGTTCGGGCCGAGAACGAGGAAGCCGAAGGAGACGGCGAAGGCGAAGGCGAAGACGGCGGCCGGAAGTGGCATGACGCCGTGCTCGAGCCGCCGGCCGGGCCGTACGGCTGGACCGGCTGGTCGTACCGGTGGACGCCGCAGCGGCCCGGCCCGTACCGGCTGCTGTCCCGCGCTACCGACGCGCATGGCGACACCCAGCCGCCGCAGGCACCGTGGAACGCCCATGGCTACGGCTGCAACCCTGTGGCATCCGTGGAGGTGGTCGTCGTATGAACGAGATCGAGATCATGACCACGGCTTCGCTCGGTGACACCAGCTATCTCCTGGTGAGCGGTGACGAGGCCGCGCTGGTCGACCCGCAGCGGGACAGCTGGGGCCTGATGGAGTCGTGTCCCGCCAGGGGGTTGCGCATCCGCTACGTCCTGGAGACGCACGTGCACAACGACTACGTCTCCGGCGCTCTGGAGGTCCGCGCGGCGACCGGAGCCACGGTGGCCGGCCCGGCCCGCGCCCCGTACGCGTTCGACCACCTGCCCCTGGCGGAGGACGACGAGATCACCGTCGGCGATCTGACCGTACGGGCGATGGAGACCCCCGGTCATACCGCCGAACACACCTCGTACCTCGTCTTCGACGACCTGCGGCAGGCGCCGACGGCCGTCTTCACCGGGGGCAGCCTCCTCGTCGGCGGCGTCGGCCGCACCGACCTGTCCGGCGAGGACCGCACGGAGCAGCTCACCCGGGCGCAGTTCCGCACTCTCCGGCGACTGGCGCGGCTGCCCGACGTCACCCGTGTGCTGCCGACTCACGGAGCGGGGAGTTCCTGTGCGGCCGGCCCGGTGTCCGGAGAGCGGACCACCACCATGGGCGCCGAGCGGCGTACCAATCCCACACTGACCACCCAGGACGAGGAGGAGTTCGTCACCGGGCGTCTGGCCGGCCTGCCTCCGTACCCCGCCTACTACCACCACATGGCACCGATCAACCGGTCCGGGCCGGACGTGCTCGGCGGCCCGCCCACACCCCGGCCGCTCACGCCGGCCGTGGTGGAGGGGCTGGCCGGGGGCGGTGCGCAGATCGTCGACGGGCGCGACCGCAGCACCTTCGCCGCGGCCCATCTGCCCGACTCCATCTGCGACGAGCTGGACGACCGCTTCGCCAGCCTGGTCGGCGAGGTCGTGCCGTTCGGCACGCGCCTGGTGCTGGTGCTGCCGGAGCCGGCCGAGGACGCCGCCCACGAGGCGCTGCTGCAATTGCTGCGGATCGGGTACGAGAACGTCCCCGGGTATCTGGCCGGTGGCATCAACAGCTGGGCCGCAGCCGGCCGCCCGCTGCGCGCCTTCCGTACTGCGGACGCGTCCGAGCTGGCCGGGCACACCTCCGGGAAGCGGGTGGTCGACGTACGGCCGGAGCGCCCGGAGGGCGGAATCCCGGGCACGCTCGCCGTACCGCTCGCCGAACTGCCGCGGCGGCTCGCCGAGATACCCCGGGGCCAGGAAATCTGGACGGTGTGCGGGAGCGGCCGCCGGGCGACCATCGCGGCGAGCCTGCTCGACCGGGCGGGCATCCCCGTCACGGCGGTGACGACGGGAGGCGTACAGGACCTGATGGCACACGCATGACAGTGGGAAGAGGAGGAGAGGAGTGGACCATGGGCAGCAACGGCTACGCCCATCCGGAGACACTGGTGGACACCGACTGGCTCGCCGCCCACCTCGACGACCCGACCGTCCGCATCATCGACGTCGACGAAGACACCACCGCATACGAGCAGGGCCACATCCGGGGCTCCGTGGGATGGAACTGGACCAAGGACCTGCACACCGCCGTGGGGCGCGACTATCTGGACCGGGACGCGCTGGGGCAGCTGCTGGCCGAGGGCGGCGTCGAGTACGACAGCACCCTCATCCTGTACGGAGGCAACAACAACTGGTTCGCTGCGTACGCCTACTGGATCCTGCGGCTGCGCGGCTTCAACAAGGTGAAGCTGCTCGACGGCGGCCGCAAGAAGTGGGAGCTGGAAGGCCGCGAGATGACTGCGGAGGTCAAGAAGCGCCCACGCACCGACTTCACCGTGACGGGTCAGGAGAACCCGCAGTTCCGCGCAATGCGCAGTGAAGTGCTGGAAAGCCTGGGGTCTGGCGTCCGCATGGTCGACGTCCGGTCCCCGGAGGAGTACCGCGGCGAGAAGCTGGCACCACCTCACCTGCCGCAGGAGCAGGCCCAGGTGCCCGGCCACATACCGGGCGCGGCCAACATCCCCTGGGCGCAGGCGGCCAACGACGACGGGACATTCAAGTCGGCAGGCGAGCTGAAGGCGCTCTACACGGGGAAGGGCATCACCCCCGACCGCGAAGTGATCGCCTACTGCCGTATCGGTGAGCGCTCTTCGCACACCTGGTTCGCACTCCACGAACTGCTCGGCTACCCGGACGTCAAGAACTACGACGGCTCCTGGACCGAGTACGGCTCCCTGGTGCGCGCCCCCGTCGAGATGGGCTGACGTGAAGGCCCCCGTCCGCAAGGAGCGGCCTGGTCGAGCAGGGCGCGGACATCTGCTGCCGCGCCGGAGGGCGGCGACACGGCACTGAAGTCGGACATGATCATCCCCGGGGGTGATCGGAACCGTCGGACCCGGAGGCGGCGTCATGATCATGCGGATTCTCGGCGAGGGCCAGTACGAGATCGCCGAAGGGCACCTGGTCCTACTCAACGAGCTGGACACCGCTCTGCAGTCGGCTGCCGACGCGGGCGACGAAGCGGCGTTCACGGCCGCGTTGTCGGCCCTGCTGGACGCCGTGCGCACGCCGGGCACACCGCTGCCGGACGGGGCGATCACGCCGTCCGACCTGGTACTTCCCGATGCGGACACCAGCCTCGCCCAAGTGTGCGAACTGCTGTCCGGCGAGGACCTGATCCCGGGGTGATGGCGATGCGCAGCCGTTTCGAGCCCGACCGGCAGCTGACCGCCCGGATGGCAGTCACGATGTTCCTGCTGGGGCTGGTGTACGTGACTTTCATCGCCGCGCTGATCGTGCTGCTCAAGTCCACCGTCCTGGTCGTCGTCATCGCCGCCGCACTGCTCGGCGCGCAGTACTGGTACTCGGACCGGATCGCCCTGTACGCCATGCGCGGGCAGATCGTCACGTCCGAGGAGCAGCCTGAGCTGCACGGGATCATCGACCGGTTGTGCGCGACGGCCGACATGCCCAAGCCGCTGGTCGCGGTCTCGCGCATGGACCTGCCCAACGCGTTCGCGACCGGACGCAACGCCGACCACGCCGTGGTGTGCGTCACCACCGGGCTCCAGCGCCGCCTGAGCGTGGAAGAACTCGAAGGCGTCCTCGCGCACGAACTCTCCCACGTCGCGCACCGGGACGTCGCGGTGATCACCATCGCCTCGTTCCTGGGCGTGATCGCGGGACTCGTCGTCCGCTTCGCGTTCTACTCCCAGCTGTTCGGCGGACGCGGACGCGACCAGAACACCGCCGTCGTCTTCATGGCCGTGATGGCGGTCTCCGCCCTCGTCTACGCGCTCAGCTTCCTGCTGATCCGGGCGCTGTCCCGCTACCGCGAACTGGCCGCCGACCGCGCCGGAGCCATGCTCACGGGCAAGCCGTCCGCCCTCGCCTCTGCCCTGACCAAGGTCACCGGGGACATCGCCCGCATCCCGACGGAGGACCTGCGTACCGCGCAGGCGTTCAACGCGTTCTTCTTCACCCCCGCCCTCGGCCCCGGCACGGCGGTGGCCAACCTGTTCTCCACCCACCCCAGCCTCGAACGTCGGCTCGCGGCCCTCGCGCAGCTTGCCGCCGAGCTGGGCGGACCGGGCGGCGGGGCACCGTGAGAGGGAGTTGAGGCCCCGTGGGTTTCTGGGACACGCTGCTCGGGCGGTCCAAGCCGGTCAGACCCGACCTGGACCAGCTCTTCGGCCTGCCCTCGGCGGCCATCACGCTCCAGGCAGCCATTGGCTTCACCCCGACCGGAGCGGGCTCGGTCTGCTTCGCCTCCATCGAGGGCGGCGCCTTCACCCAGGTACAGCAAGAGGTACGGGCCCTGCTGGACGCGGACTCCGAGCGCGGCGGCGCACCGGTGGAGTTCAGCCGTGACAGTTACGGCTACTCGTGGCTGCTCTCCCACCGTGCCCCCGACGACCTGCCCGCGCTGGTGGGGGACCTGCACGCGGTCAACACCGCATTGCAGGACAGCGGCTTCGGCCCGCAGCTCCTGTGTTCCCTCGTCTCCTTCCGCGACGCCGAGCTGCGCTCCCTCGCCCTGGTCTACCTGTACAAGCGCGGCACCTTCTACCCCTTCGCTCCGCTGCCCGGTCACAAGCGCGACAACCCCCTGGAACTCCAGGCCAAGGCGGTGATCAAGGACGATCTGCGCATCGAGCCGGAGTTGAACCGATGGTTCCCCCTCTGGGGAGCCCCCGGCCTGTGAGAAGGCCGACGCTCAGAGCACGGTCACCCGGGCGAGGGCCCAGGAGGTGTGGTCGAACGCCGTGCTGGCGTTGGCGTCCTCGACGACCAGGTGCAGCAGCTTCACCCCTCGTACGTCGAGATCCACCGGTACGGGACCGCCCGCGCCGGTCAGCTTGCCGCTGGTGAACAGCACCTTCCCGTCGCCCCGCACCGAGGCCTTCGTCGCGCCGGTGGCGGCCTGGTTGGTCGAGAAGTCGTCGATGCCGACGAGCGCGGTGAAGCGGTCCGCCGCGCCGCCGAGGTGGTAGACGATCTCGGAGGGGGCATGCACGCCGAGGCCCTTCGCGTACGTCACGCCGCCGAACGAGATCGGCGTGCCGTCCCCGGCCGCCTGTCTCCCGTTGGCCCGGTCGCGTTCCACCGGACCCCAGCCGTTGGTGGCCGACACCCATTCGAGATCACTCAGATAGGAGTCGGCGACCGGCGCCGGCGGCACCGTGGAGACCCGTTCCGTGGCGGAGTAGCGCAGGGGCCCGGTCGGTGACTCCGCGTTGCCGTCGACGGTCAGCGGCCACTGCGTTCCGGCGGTGGCCTTCGCGGGCGGGGTGACCCGCCAGGCCGTGGTCAGCGTGGCGCCTGCGGTCAGCTGGTCCTGGCCGGTCGCGGTGGTGGCCTGGACCTGCCAGCCCGCCGGGGCGTGCAGCGTGAGGAGTGCGCGGGTCCAGGGCTTGCCCGACCCGTTGCCCAGGGTCGCGGTGACCGTGAAGGCCTCACCGGGAACGGCCGGCCCCTGGATCTGCGCGCGGACTCCGAAGGGCTTGCGGAGGTAGGTGTCCACCCACGAGGAACGCATGAGGGCGACCAGGCCGGTCACCACGGACGGGTTGACGTCGGCGACGTTGCGTTGCTCACCGAGGTCGGAGGCGAGGTCGTACAGCTCGACCTGCCACTGTGCATCGGGCAGTGCGTGGTCCCTGACGGGCGCGAACCGCACCGCCTTCCAGTTGCCCTTGCGTACCGCCTCGGCGAGCCAGGTGGCGCGGCCGTCGTCCTCGGCGTTGGCCCGTCCGGTGACGCCGCGTTCGTCCCGGTACCAGTACAGGTGATTGTGGCGTGCGGCGTCCGGGCTTCCGGCGAGCAGCGGGGCGGCCGACAGCCCGTCGATGTCCGTGGGTGCGGGTGCCCCGCCGAGTTCCGCCAGGGTGGGCAGCACATCGGTGAGCGAGGTCGGGCGGTCGCTGGTCCCCGCGCCGATCCGGCCCGGGGACCAGGCGATCAGCGGGACGCGGATGCCGCCCTCGTAGAGGTTGCGCTTGTAGCCGCGCAGCGGGCCGTTCGCGTCGAACAGGTCGGGGTTGACCCCGCCTTCCTCGTGCGGGCCGTTGTCGCTGGTGACGAGGAGGACGGTGTTGTCGGCGATGCCGAGCGCGCGCAGCCGGTCGGTGACCTTCCCGACGAGCGTGTCGAAGTAGGTGATCTGGGCGGCGTGGCCCTTGTTCTGCTGGGTCCAGGTACGGGAGGCGTACGCGCCGACGTCGGGGATGTCGCTCGGTGCGTGTGGCACGGTCGGCGTGAGGAAGAGCAGGAAGGGCTCGGCGACGTGGTCGCCGATGAAGTCCAGCGCGCGCTGCTCGATGAGCTGGGGGGCGTAGGCCCCCTTCGCGCCGCCCGCGTTGGCGGCGATCGTCTCCTTCGCGCCGTTGTGCCACAGGTACTGCGGGTAGTACTCGTGCGCGTGCCCGTGGTCGATGTATCCGTAGAACTCCTCGAATCCGCGGGAGTTGGGGTGGCTGGGCTGGTCGCCCTCCTCCGGCCCGAAGCCCCATTTCCCGATGACCGCGGTCCGGTAGCCGCGGGCGCGCAGCACTTCGGCGAAGGTGGTGTCACCGGCCTTCAGCGCGCCCTGGGCGCTGCTGGGGTTGGCCCGGACGGTGGAGTGGCCGGTGTGCAGGCCGGTCAGCAGCGAGCAGCGGGACGGCGCGCAGACCGCGGCCGTCGAGTAGGCGTCGGTGAACCTCAGGCCCTCGGCGGCGAGCTGGTCGATCCGCGGTGTGGTGATCAGCTTCTGGCCGTACGCGCCGAGGTCGCCGTAGCCGAGGTCGTCGGCGAGGATCACGACGAGGTTGGGAGTCGCCGTGCCGGCGGTCGTTGCGGCCTGAGCCTCCGCCTGAGCCTCCGGTGCGGCGGGGAGGGAGGCGAGGCCGAGGGCGGCCGCGGACCCGGCGAGGAAGTGGCGGCGGGTGGGCATCGGGGGCTCCTTGGCTCTCGCGGACGGAATTCGATCATGCGGAGAGCGCCGGTCTGATGGCTATGCACAGGGCATTAAGAGCGTGTGACAGCTCGGCCGGCGCCTGGGCGGCGCTGCCACTCCTCGGCCAGCAGACGGTAGGAGCGGACCCGGTCCGCATGGTTGTGCGTGATGGTGGTGATCAGCAACTCGTCCGCCCCCGTGGCTCCTTGGAGCCGCTCCAGGTGATCGGCGACGGTCCGTGCCGAGCCGACGAACTGGGTGTCCACCCGATCGGCGACGAGTTCCCGGTCCGCCTCCGTCCAGGGCAGGGCGCGCGCCTCGGCGGGCGTGGGGAAGGGGATGGCGCCCTCGGCGGTACGGATGCTGCGCACCCAGGATGCGTATCCGGTGGCCAGTTCGCGGGCGGTCGCGTCGTCCTCGGCGACGACGACATCGGCGGACACCGTCACGTACGGCCGGTCCAGCTCGGCGGACGGCTTGAAGGCGGCCCGGTAGCCCTCGGCCGCCTCCAGCACCGAAGCGGGGCTGACGTGGTAATTGGCTGCGAACCGCAGCCCGTTGCGGCCCGCGGTCTCCGCGCTGACTCCACCGCTGCTGCCCAGGATCCATACCTGTACGTCGGCCCCCTCCCCCGGGACGGCGTGCGCCTCCACACCCTCCGGTGAGCGGTAGTCGCCGCGCAGTAGCGCGAGGACGTCGTCGACCTGCTCGGCGTAGTCCTGCGGCTGGGCACCGGGCAGGTTCAGGAGCCTCTGCTGGAGGGCGACCCGCGGATGGCCCAGCAGATGGGCGAAGGAGAACCGGGCCGGGATGCGCAGCCCGTTCGGGGTGTACCCCTCGAACGGAGGGTCCTGCGAGGTTCGCTGTTGCGGACGGCCGGCCGACCGGCCCAGGCCCAGGTCCAGGCGCCCGGGGTGCAGCGCGTCGATCAGGCCGAACTCCTCGACCGTGGACAGCGCGGTGCGGTGTCCGAGCTGGACGGCGCCGGAGCCGAGCCGGATGGTCGAGGTCGCGGAGGCGGTGAGCGCGAGGACGACCGCCGGAGAGGTGCCGGCGACCCCCGGATTGAGGTGGTGCTCGGCGAACCAGTAACGGGCGTAGCCGAACGCCTCCGTCTGCCGGGCGAGGTCGATGCTGTGGTGCAGGGCCTCGGCGGCGGTGGAGCCGGAGGAGACGGGGACGAGGTCTAGGACCCCGAGGGGGATGCCGATGCCGGACATGCAGGGCTCCTTACAGGTCGGGGAAGGCGGGGTCGGGGATCTCGCGGCGCAACACCGGGGCGATCTGTGACTGGAAGAGTTCGAGGGAGGCGCGGTGCTCCGCAGGGGCGAGCCCGCCCGGCTCCGCCTGGAGGTGCAGGGCCGTGTGACCGAACGCCTCGTGGTAGCGGTGGACCTTTTCGATCACCTGCTGGGGGCTGCCGATCAGCGCCGAGCTCCGCTCGACGAAGTCCTCCAGTGTCGGGAAGACGGGATCCAGCCCCTGCTGCTTGTGGGAGGCGAGGTACCGGGCGAACGCGGGCCGGTACGCCGCCACCGCCTGCTGCGAGGTGGGGGCCGCGTGGTAGCCGGCCGTGCCCGCGCCGACGACCGCGTGCGCCGGATCGTGTCCGTAGTGCTCCCAGCGCTCGCGGTAGTGGCGGATCAGTTCGGCGTACGGGCCGATCGGGTGGGTGACGTTCGCCGAGAAGAGCGGGTCTCCGTAGTGCGCCGCGAGATCGACTGACTCCCGGCTGGTCGCACTGCCGTGCCAGACCCGCAGGGCCGGCTGGAAGGGCCTCGGCAGCACCTCGGCGCCGGTCAGCGCGGGGCGGAAGCGCGGCTCGGCGCTCACCTTGTCCTCGCGCCAGATCCGCCGGAACAGCTCGTAGCCCTCGGCGTTGCGCTCCCACTGGTCTTCCGGGGTCACGTGGAACAGCTCGCGCTGGGCCGTGCCGTTGCCCTTGCCGATCATCAGCTCCAGGCGGCCGTCGCAGAGGTGGTCGAGCGTCGCGTAGTCCTCGTACGCCCGCACCGGGTCCAGCAGGCTCAGCGTGGTCACGGCGGTGAACAGCCGGATCCTGCGGGTGAGCGCGGCGATGTGGCTGAGCACCACGGGCGGCGAGGACGACAGGAACGGCCGCTCGTGGCGCTCGCCGACCCCGAAGCCGTCGAAACCGAGCTCATCCGCGAAAAGCGCGGCGGCAACTACCTCGCGGAACCGCTCACGGGTGGGTGTGAGGGCGCCCGTCACCGGATCCGCGGAGTCCGTGATCAGGGTGATGGCCAGGAACTTCACGAGGTCGCGGCCTGCCGGGCAACCGCTTCGGCGCCGGGCACGGCGAGCCCGAGGTGCTCGCGCAGGGTGGCGCCCTCGTACTCGGTGCGGAAGACGCCGCGCTCCTGGAGCAGCGGGACGACGGTGTCCGCGAATGCGTCCAGGCCGCCCGGCGTGATGTGGGGGACGAGGATGAACCCGTCGGCCGCGTCCGCCTGCACCAGGTCGTTGATCTGCTCGGCGACCGTGGCGGCGGAGCCGACGAAGGTCTGGCGGGACGTGGTGGCGATGACGAGTTCGCGGATCGACAGCTTCTTGGCCCCGGCGAGCTCGCGCCACTGCCGGGCGGTTTCGAGCGGGTCGTGGAACTGGCGGACACTCGCCCGGCCGAGGGCGATCGTGTTCTCACCAACCTCGGGGTCGACGGCAGGCAGCGGGCCGTCCGGGTCATAGGCGGACAGGTCGCGGTTCCAGACGTGCTCCAGGTACTTGATCGCGGTCTGCCCGCTGACCTGGAGGCGGCGGACCTCGTGCGCGGCCTCGTGCGCCTCGGCGTCGGTGTCGCCGAGTACGAAGGTGGCCGCGGGCAGGATCTTCAACTGGTCCGGGGAGCGCCCGTACCGGGGAAGGCGGCCCTTGACGTCGGCGTAGAACTCCCGGCCCTCGTCGAGCGTCCCGTAGCGGCCGAAGATCGCGTCGGCGGAGGAGGCTGCGAACTCGCGGCCCTCGTCGGAGTCGCCCGCCTGGAAGACCACCGGCCGGCCTTGCGGGCTGCGCGGCACGTTGAAGTGGCCTTCGATGTCGAAATGCCGCCCGTGGTGGGCGAAGGCCCCGGCCCGCGCGTCCCGCAGGAAGGCGCCCGACGCGGGGTCGGCGACGACCTCGGAGCCGTCCCAGGAGTCGAACAGCTCGGTCGCGGTGGCCAGGAACTCCTTCGCGCGGGAGTAGCGCTCCTCGCGCGGCAGGAACCCGCCGCGCCGGAAGTTCTCGCCGGTGAAGGCGTCCCAGGAGGTGACGACGTTCCACGCGGCCCGGCCCCCGGAAAGGTGGTCGAGCGAGGCGAACTGGCGGGCCACCTCGTAGGGCTCGTTGAAGGTGGAGTTGATCGTCCCGGTCAGGCCGAGGCGCTCGGTGACGGCCGCCAGGGCGGCGAGCACCGTGAAGGTGTCGGGCCGTCCGACCACGTCCAAGTCATAGATCTCTCCGCCTTGTTCGCGCAGCCGCAGCCCCTCGGCGAGGAAGAGGAAGTCGAACTTGGCGCGTTCGGCGGTCTGCGCGAAGTGGACGAACGAGGCGAAGTCGATGTGGCTGCCGGCCGCCGGGTCGCTCCACACGGTGGTGTTGTTGACGCCGGGAAAGTGGGCCGCGAGATGGATCTGCTTGAGCTGCTTGCTGCTCATGACGGGTCCTTCCGGGTCCGGGATCAGGCGGCGGGGTGGGCGGCATAACGGCCGACCGGGCGCTCCAGGCCCAGCAGTCCGCGGAGGGTGTCCGCCTCGTACGCGCGGCGGAAGACCCCGCGCCGCTGGAGCTCCGGCACCAGCCCCCGGGTGATCGCGGGCAGGTCGTGGGCGAGTACGCCCGGGCGCAGCCGGAAACCCGACAGGCCGGCCGTCCGCCAGTCCTGGAGCAGGTCCGCCAGCTGCGCGGACGTGCCGGTGAAGATCGTCGTGTCACTGGTGTACGCGGCGCCCGCGAGCGCGTCGAGGCGGCTGCGGCGGGCCTCGGCCGCCGGGGCGTCCTCGTCCAGGAACACGGTGATGTCCGCGAAGAGGTGCAACGGCTGCGCCGAGAGCCCGGCGGATCCCCGGGCCTGCCGGATCTCCGTGACCGCCGCGCGGGCCCCGTCGGCGTCGCGCACGGCGACGTATCCGACATCGGTGGACCGGGCGATGAGACCGTACGCGGCAGTGCCGTCACCGAAGGCGCCGGCAACGCCCGCCGCGGTGACAACGGGCTGCCCCTGCGGCGGGCGCGGGGTGATCGACGGCCCCCGGACGCTGAAGTGGCGGCCCTCGAAGTCGATGTAGTGCAGCCTGTCGCGGTCGACGAACCGGCCGGTTGCCACGTCCCGGATCTCGGCGTCGTCGTCCCAGCTGTCCCACAGCCGCCGGATCACCTCGATGTGGTCGGCAGCCTCCTCGTAGGACTCCGCATCGGGGAGCGGGACCGCCCGGCGTCCGAAGTGCTGTTCCTCGTAGGCCAGTTGTGACACCTGGATGCGCAGGCCCGCACGTCCGCGGCTGACGTGGTCCAGGGTGGCGATCGCCTTGGATATGTGGAAGGGCTCGGTGTGGGTGGCGGTCACGGTCGGAACCAGTCCGATGTGCCGGGTCAGCGGTGCGACGCGGGCTGCGGTGAGTACCGCGTCCAGCCGCCCTCGGACCTGGTCCGTACGCTCGTCGGGCCCGTCCGCCAAGGACGACTGGAGGGCGAGGGCATCCTCGAAGGTGACGAAGTCGAGCAGTCCGGCTTCGGCCTCGGCTACGGCATCGGCCCAGTAGCGGGCCGTGAAGAGCTCGCCGGGCCGGGCACCCGGCTCGCGCCAGGCGGCAGGGTGCCAGCCCGCGCCGTCGAGCGCGACGGCGAGGTGCAGCGGTTCGGAGAATGCTGATGTCGATGCGGATTCCGGCGGGAATACGGACACGTCGAATTACGCCTTCCTGATCGGCCGCGCGAAAAGGAGCCCGACGCGCGTCGCGGATTTGAGGGTGTATGAGGGGGTGGAGAAAAGGCCCCATCACCCATATCCCTTGGAAACGCTACGCCCGATAGCGGTGCCATACAATGACCGGAACATTAAGAGAAGTTGGCAGCGGTGTTGCCGGGCGCGCGGACCGCCACGAAGGACGGGCGGCGGCGCAAGGTGAAGCCGATCGACTCGTACAGTCGGATCGCCGTCGTGTTGCTCGCGACGGTGTGGAGGAACGGGACGTCGCCACGCTCCCGGATGCCCGCGGCAACGGCACGGACCAGCCGCGTCGCCAGCCCCCCGCCCCGGTGGTCGGGATGAGTGCGCACCGCCCTGATCTCGGTCCAGCCGGGCGGCCGCAGCCGCTCTCCGGCCATCGCTATCAGCCGGCCCCGGTGCCGGATGCCGAGGTACGTGCCCAGCTCGACGGTGCGGGGCAGGAACGGCCCCGGCTTCGTGAGCCCGATCAGACCGAGGATCTCCGGTACGTCACAGGGGCCGAGCCGAACCGCCTCCGGGGCGGGTTCTGCGCGCAGCGAGGTGTCGACCAGCTGGACGCCGGGGACCGAGCCGACGGTCTCCCAGCCGTCGGGCGGGGTCAGCACGCCTGCGAGCGCGGCGATCCCGCCGTCGCCGACCAGCCTGCGCAGGTAGGCCCAGGAGTCCGGGTCGGCCGCGTCCGCGAGGGCGGCGAACCGCGAGACGTCCGACGGACAGCGGGCGGCACGGATCGCACGGGAGGAGGAGAGGCGGGCCCGAGGGCACCCCGATGCTCAGGGTGGGGTAGAGGGCGCTCAGGTTGTAGAGGAAGAGCAGGACCACGATCAGCGGCACCGAGCGCAGCAGCCGGATGTACGTCCAGCTCACCGACCGCAGTACGGGGTTCGTGGAGAGCCTGCCGAGGGCGAGCAGGATGCCACCCGCGGGGCCCAGGACCGAGCTGTACGCGGCCACCTGGAGGGTGATGAACAGGCCCTCCAGGATGACCGGCCGGACGGACCAGTACCCGAACCGGTCCCATTGGTACAAGGGATCGGTCAGCAGCCCGTGGGCGGCCTGGGAGACCAGCACCAGCACGAGGGCGGTGGCGACCCACCGACCGGGCCGGCGGAGCGGGAGGACCCGCTCGGCCGGCGCCGGCGGTCCCGGGGGCGCGATGAGGACGAGAGATTCAGTCAAGGGCACTCCAGCAGCATTCGATAAATCGAAGAATCGAAAAGCAGCCGTCATGCCGGACAGAAGAGGCCGCTGATGGCGTTATCTGCGGCGTGAGTCAGACAGCCTGGAGAAGGGCTGCCAACGGTCTTGATATCGGTATTGGCGGAAGCGTGCGGCAATTTCATCCGCCGTACACACAACGCCTTCCGGTGAAATGAACCGGACTGTGGTTCACAGCCAGGGGAACTGGTCGGCGGAGTAGCGGTAGGCGCGGAAGACGGAGTTCTGGGCGCCGGCCGAGGACTCCAGGCCCACGCCCTCGCCGAAGGACCGGAACTGCGGGACCACGAACTCCCACACCACGTCACCGGCGGGCGTCACCTCGAAGAGCCGGCCGAAGGAGCCCTCCGCGATGAAGGTGTTCCCGTTCGGCAGGCGCTGCGCGCTGGACATGTACGGGCTGTAGAAGTTCTGCGGCGGGTTGTCCTCGTACGACCACACCACCTTGCCCGTCCGCGGGTCGAGCTCCAGCACCCGCGAGTACGGAACGGACGTGGTGTCGCGGTAGGTACCGTTGTCGAAGACCAGGATGTTGCCGCCCGCCAGCTCGTGCGGGTGGTGCTGCTGCGCCAGGACGTCGGGGCCGATGTGCCACAGCACGGACCCGTCGGCGCGGTCGACGGCCACGGTGGAGGACGCGCTGCGGAAGCCCAGGACGATCGAGCCGTCGGCGCGTTCGTTGACGGTGTTGGCCATGGGCCAGTGCTCACGGGCGAAGTGCGTGTCCAGCGGGAACTCCTCGGGGTCGAGGTGCTCGATGGCGGCCCAGCGCCACACCTCTTCCCCGTCCCAGGTCAGCTCGTACACCACGTCCCCGTAGATCACCCCGCCCGCGGCTTCGGAGCCGGGGATGCCGCCCCGGATGCGGGCCGCGTCGGCCGGGTCCAGGGGTTCGACGACGGTGACGATGAGGTTGCCGTTGCGCAGGATCGAGGCGTCGTGGTGGTGGAAGGGGTGGCGGACCTCACGCAGGACCGTGGAGTCGGGGGCCAGTTCCTGGAAGATGCCGCCGTGGTAGACGTCCCAGATGGGGAAGAGGGTGGGGCTGCTGGTGTCCTTGGCCGCGTAGAAGAGGTTGCCGCCCGGGAGGAGCTGCGCCTGGCGGCCGGGCGGGTGCGGGGAGTTCCAGGTGTGGACGGGCCGGCCCTCGATGTCGACGAGGTGGATCTCGCCGGCGCTGGTGATGGGCGTGTAGAGGGTGTAGCCGCCGTAGCTGCGGGCGGGGTCATGGGCGATCAGGCCGACGCCGCGGCGGCGCAGGGTGTTCTGGTCGACGGTCATGGGGATCTCCTGTCTCGGGGGCGGGTTCAGCGGACGGTGACGGCGGCCGGGTCGACGGCCGTCAAGGGCGTGGGGTGCAGATGCTTCAGCAGCGCGGCGCGGTCGGCGGAGCCCGGCAGGCTCTGGGCGGCCTTCGCCCAGGCGGCTTCGTGCTCCAACTGGGCCAGCAGCTCGGGTGAGAGGGTCGCGCCGTAGCCGTAGCGGGGCTGGAAGGCGTCCACGTAGCCGGCCTGGAGCGCGCCCCTGGACTGGGCGATTACGGCCCTTCGCGCGGCGGCCGGGTCGGCGGCGATCTCGCCCTGGGCCTTCAGCAGCGCCCGGAGCACGGCTGTGGTGGCCTCCTCGGTCGCCGCCGGACCCGCGACGAGCAGGGTCCGGGCCGTGTAGCCGGTGAAGGGGAGCTCGGCGTAGCGGTCACCGAGGGTGGTGCGGGCGGCGTCGTAGAAGCTGGGGAAGGTGACCCCGGCGTCGATGTCGCCTCGGGCCAGAGCCGAAGTGACTTGGTTCGGGGCGAGGTTGACCACGGTCACGTCAGCGGCCGTCAGCTGCGCGGAGGCGAGCATCCGTGACAGGGCGTACTCGACGTTCGTACCCTGCGGGACTCCGACCTTGCGGCCCTTCAGCGCGGCGAACCCGGTGATCTGCCGGTCGGTCCGGGTCAGCAGGCGCCAGTCGGAGAACCGGGACAGGTCGGCGACGATCCGCAGCTCGCGCCCACTCAGCGCGGCCGTCACCGCGGGCAGATCACCCACGACGCCGAGCTGCGCCTGACCGCCGAGCACCGCGTTCAGGGCGTCCCGCCCGCTGGGCTGGGCGGTCACGGTGGCGTCGATGCCCTCGGCGGACCACATCCCGTGCTCCTGGGCGACGTAGACGGGCGCGCCGCCGAGGTGGTCGCTCCCGGCGAGGGAGACTGCGGGGCGGCCGCCGGCCGCGGGGCCTGAGCCGCCGGCGCAGGCCGAGGTGAGCGCGCAGAGCACGGCCGCCGTCAACAGTGCGGCCACTGCACGGGGTCTGAGCATGGGGAAGTCCTTTCCGGGGACGGAGGTGGGAGCAGGGGAGAGAGCCGAGGGAACTTCAGTCGGAGCCGAGATGACGGGCGATCAGTGAGCGCAGGTCCGGGTCGGGCGGCCCGGCGGGCACGGTGTGGTCGGCCAGCACCCGCCCAGGGGTCCCGCCGAGGACGACGACCCGTTCGGCGAGGGACAGTGCCTCGTCGATGTCGTGCGTGACGAACAGGACGGTGGTTCCGCGGCGCTGCCACAACTCACGCAGCAGGGTCTGCATCCGGGTCCGGGTCAGTGCGTCCAGCGCTCCGAACGGCTCGTCCATCAGCAGCACTTCGGGCTCGGCGGCCAGGGCGCGGGCCAGTGCCACGCGCTGCTGCATGCCGCCGGACAGCTGCGCCGGGTACTTCTCGGCGCCGTCCGCCAGCCCTACCTCGGCCACTGCCGCGAGGGCGCGCCGGCGGCGCTCCGGACGCGGCAGGCCGAGCCGCTTGAGGGCGAATTCGACGTTGCCGCGGGCGGTGCGCCAGGGGAACAGCGCGTAGTGCTGGAAGACCACGCCCCGCTCCGGGCCCGGCCCGCGCACGGGGGCGGAACCCGCCGTCACCCGCCCTTCGGTGGGCCGCACGAACCCGGCCACCAGGTTCAGAACCGTGGACTTGCCGCACCCGCTGGGCCCCAGCAGCGCCGTGAACGAGCCCGCCGGGAGCTCCAGATCGGTGCGCTCCAGCACCGGGGCGGCCCCGTAGTGGACCGACAGCCCCTCCAGTCGTACTCCCAGGCTCATGAGGCGCTCCAGTGCACGAACCGGCGGCCGACCGCGGCCAGTACGAGGTCGACGGCCACGCCGAGCAGCCCGAGCACGAACAGCCCGGCGAACATCCGGTCCACGCGCAGGAACTGGCCGTCCACCTGGAGCCGGTACGCCAACCCGCTGTCCGCGCCGCCCAGTTCCGCCGCCACCAGGGCGAGCAGCGCCACCGAGGCCCCGTACCGCAACGCGGCGAGCAGTGCGGGCGCGGCGGCGGGCAGCAGCACCTCGGTGAACCGCCGGTGCAGCGGCGCGCCCAGTGACCGGGCCGCCCGCAGATGGGACGCCGGCACCCGGGAGACCCCGTCGTGTACGTACAGCCAGACGGCGAGCAGCACAGCGTACGCGATGAGCAGGCGCTTGGCGGTCTCCCCGATGCCGAACCAGGCGGTCGCGAGCGGCACCAGCGCGATGGCCGGGATCGGGCGCAGGAAGGAGACGAGCGGGGTGACGGCGGCGGACAGCCTCGGCAGATAGCCGGTGGCGAAGCCCAGCGCGCTGCCCACGAGGGCACCGAGCGCGAAACCCTGCCCGGCGCGGGCCAGGCTGGCGCCGAGATCAGCGGCCAGGATGCCGCTGCGGGCGTTGTCCGCGAGCGCGGCCGCGGTCTCGCCGGGGGTGGGCAGCAGCCCCGGGGCCACCGCACCGGACCAGGCGAGCAGGTACCACAGCGCGAGCAGGGCACCTGCCGCGCCCAGGGCCGGGCCGAGCCGGCTGAGGCTCCGGCCGGGCGGTGAGGGGGTGGCGTGCACGGGGCGGCTCCTCGTTCGGTTCCTCGTCGTAGATAAGCGAGGTCAATAATTGACCACGCTTATGACGGGAGTGTTGCGGCAGTACGAAACCTCGCCGGGACCCCCGGTGCTTGATCGGTGATGAGGTACGTTCACCTGCGTGTCTCGACCTGAACCCACGCCCGAGGCGATCGAGGTCGGACGGGTGATCCGGAGCTGCCGCAAACAGCGCGGCGTCTCCATGGCCGTCCTCGCCACCCGCTCGGGCCTCTCCCAGCCGTTCCTCAGCCAGCTCGAACGCGGCCTCGCCACGCCCAGCCTCAGCTCGATCTACCGGATCGCGGAGGCGCTGGACGTCACCCCGGGAACCTTCCTACGACCGCCCGCCCGACCGGGTGCGGTCAGCCACGAGAGCGACCCGCAGGTGATCCGCGTCAGCGAGGCGGCCGGGCAGATCGCCCAGGTCCTCATCCCCGGCGGGCGCAGCGCGCTGATGGAGGCCTACGAGCACCACTTCGAGCCCGGCCAGGGCGAGCGCGGCTGGTTCGAGCACCCCGGCGAGGACTTCCTCTACGTACTGGAGGGCGAGATCGCCCTCGAAGTCGAGGGCGAGGAACCGCTGACCCTGCGCGCCGGACAGAGCGCCCACCACCGGGGCGAAGTCCCGCACCGCTGCCGCCTGACGGGCCCCGCCGCCGCCCGAACCCTGCTGGTCATCGCGAACGCCTGAGAAACCGGCGGCGGCGACAGAGGTTCCGCCTGACCGGCGGGGGGCTACTGGTGGTCGGGCGCGTACTTGTAGCCGACGCGGCGCACGGTGGAGATACGGCCCCGGTAAGCGGGGCCGAGCTTGCGGCGCAGCCGGGCTATGTGGACATCGACCGTACGGCCGTCACCGATGTGCCCGTAGCCCCAGATGCCCGAGATGAGGGCACCACGCGTGTGGACCGTGTACGGATGGGACACGAGGTGGGCCAGGAGGTCGAACTCCAGGTAGGTGAGCTCCAGTTCGCGTCCGTCGACCTCGACCAGCCGACGTGCCCGGTCGACCCGGATGGCGTCGTCGAGCTCGACGGAGTCGGGGTGCGGGGCCGGTTCCGGCTCGGGAGCCGGAAGCGTCCCGGGCTCGAGGGAACGGATCTCGGGACGCACGCCGTGCGCCTTCATCAGCGCCACCGGGTCGACGTCAGCCGGCAGGAACACGAGGTATCCGACACGGCCGCCATAGGTCCCATCGGCGGAGACAGCGGGCGGACGGCCGCCGACCAGCTGGAGGCGCGGGGCCGGGGAACGGTGGACGGCGGGTACGGGAATTGCGGTGGTCACGATGAGCCCCTTCGGCTGCGCGGATCGAGGTACGAATGCCGGTGTTCGGGCACGACGGGGCGCGGGGTCTCCGTGACGGAGTCGACCGGGAGGGCCTGCGCGTCGCACGCCGGGCGGACCCGTACGGCTCAAAGGGCCGGGGGCACGAAAGGCGCGGAGCACAGAGAGAAGCGGCAGTCGGAACACCGGGCGCGCGTCGAGGAAATGCCCTGTCGAAAAAGCCCTAAACGGGTCGGCAGATGGCGCCGGCGACGAGACGGAAGTCAACGTGCCTGCGGCGTACGAGCAACGGCTGCGACGGGGACATGGCCACATCGTGAAGTGCGCGGCGGGCACGCGTCAAGACTTCCCTACTGATTACATAGGGAATGTGCGGCGAAGGAGCCTGGCCACCCCTGCCGCCGCAGCGGATCTCCGCCTAGGCGAAGGCTCACCGGCAGGTATCGCATCGGGCGAACTCCATGGGCTCACACACTCCCTGACGGAGGATCCGGCGACGACCCAGCCCCGCGAGCCGGCCGCTGACCTGCATCGTCCTTCATCCCGAGATCGAAGTGTCCACCATTCGGTCACGCCTTGCCGCGAAGGCCGCTCCAGGGCGAGTATCCCTATCAATCCGATGGGAAAGGTGGGGATCCGGCAACCGGCCGACGCCACCCAACAACGTTCCGGAGTAGCCGACATGACCACCGCCATCCCCCATGGCACCGCTGTCCGCCCAGCCCCCGCGCCACACAGCGGCACCGGGGCCTGCCAGTGACGCCCATGCGGACGACACCCAGCCCCGCCGGCTTCCGGTCCGCCGACGAGCGGCGCCGCGCGCTCCTGCGTACCGCCCGTGACGTGGCGGAGGACCTCGCCGCGGACGCCATCGTCCGCGATCAGGCGGGCAGGCCGCCGACCGACGAGGCGGCCCGGCTGCGCGAGGCCGGCCTGCCGGCGGCCCTCACCCCGCCCGGGCCCGGCCGCGGGGCGGACTGGCGTACCGGATGCGCCGTCATACGGGAGATCGCCGCAGCGGACAGCTCCGTCGGCGACGTACTCGCCCGCCACTACGTACACACTTGGAGCGGACGCTTCTACGCGAGTCACGAGCATGCGACCGCCCTCGAAGAGGAGTCGGTGCGCGAGCGGTGGCTATGGACCGGGGCGGTCCGCACTCCCGCACCCAACGGCGACACAGAGGGACCGGACCTCACACTGAGGCCGCGCGTCACCGGCTACCTGCTGAACGGGCGCCGGTCCGTGGACACGGCGGTGGCCGCGGCCGACCAGATCGTGGTGGACGCCGTCTGCGCCTCGACCGGTGACGTCCTGGTCGTACGGATCCCACCCGGCGCACAGGGCGTGACCGTCGAAGCCGCCCACGACCGCCTCGGGCAGCGGGTCGCCGGGGCGGGCGAGGTCGTCCTGGACCGGGTCACCGTCACGCCCGGGCAGGTGCTGGGCCGCCGGCCGCACGACGAGGAGTCGACCGCGCCCTTCACCGCGCTCGCGGAGCCGGCGCTCCGGCTCGCCCTGTGTCACGTCGGCCTCGGCATCGCCGGGGGCGCTCTCACCGAAGCACGCGACCTCAGCAGGGGCGGCCGCGCACACCGCCTGCCCGGCGAGGACCCGGACCTCTTCCTGACGTACGGGGAACTCGCCTCTGCCGCTCAGACGGCCACCGCCGTGGTCGACCGGGCGACGGAGGTGATGGCGCAGGCCCTCGCCGCGGGTGCGCAGCTCGATGCCGAGGTACCCGCGGGCGTCGCCGCCCTGGTCGCCACCGCCGAGGCCGTGACGTCGAAGGCCATCCTGCACATCACCGCCCGGGTGCTGGAACTCGCCGACGCCCCCGGCCTGGACCGGTTCTGGCGCAACGCCCGGGTCCTGACAGCCCACCGCCCGGTCGCGCACCGCCTGCGCTCCATCGGCGAGCACTATCTCAACGGCTCCCACCGTGCGGTGGCGGCAGCCTTCCATTGACCCGCAGGGCGCCGCTCAGGACTCGGCTCCGGACCTGATCCCCGCGGCTGCCGGGCATGGCCACCCGCCCGGCAGCCTGCGGCCACCCTCGACCGACGCCGGCCGAGTCCATGCCGGATAATGTCCCTATGCGGATCTCAGCCAGGGCGGACTATGCGGTACGTGCCGCGCTGCAGCTTGCCGCGTCACAGGATGACGGGCCAGTGAAGGCCGAAGCCATCGCCGACGCCCAGGACATCCCGCACAAGTTCCTCGAGGGCATCCTGAACGACATGCGCCGAGGCGGTCTCGTGCTCAGCCAGCGCGGTGGCAACGGTGGCTACCGGCTGGCCAAGCCCGCCCAGTCCATCAGCATCGCGGATGTCATCCGCATCGTGGACGGACCGCTCGTCTCGGTGCGCGGGGTCCGCCCACCGGACCTGTCCTACACTGGCCCCGCCGAGTCGCTGCTCCCCCTGTGGATCGCACTGCGGGCCAACGTGCGCGAGATCCTCGACGGCGTGTCACTCGCCGATGTCGCATCGTCCGACCTGCCCACTGACGTATCGGCGCTGGCCGATACCCCCGGGGCCTGGTCCAATCCCTGACCCCCGCCCCACCAGCACTTTCTCACATCGCGAGATCTAGGCGTCCACCATGCGGTCACCCTCTTGGGCCGGGTGCCCGCCTCTGCCAGGATGCCTACCAACCAGGTGGGAAAACTAGGAATCAGGGAGGTGGCCGTGCGAAGACTGCACCACGCAAGCCGGATGCTGCCTCTGACCTCCCGCCGGCACATCGACCTGGTCCGTACGTCCAGCGCCATCTGTCAGCCCTGTTGACACCCTTCGCCGGGCAGGGCTACGCGTAGTACGCCACTGGGCGCTGCCCCGGTCCGCTCACCGGCGGCCGTGCGGGCCCCTCGGCCGACCTCACCGACCGCACGCCTTCGAGCGCGGTCGTCCGACACTTCTCCGTTCCTCAGCCTGCGACCGCGATCCCGCCGCCGACGGCCGGGAGCGGGTGCCGTGTGTGCCGATGGCTTCGCGTCGCCCATCTCCGCACTTCCCTGAACACCACCCCGTGAAAGGACACCCCCGTGTCTGCCGCAAGACCGCTCACCACCCTGCGCGCCATCGCCGTCACAGCGGCGCTTCCCCTGCTGCTCACCGCCTGCGGCTACGGTTCCGAGGCGAAGAAGGACGACGACAAGGCCAAGGTCGCGGCCACCGGCGGCGAGAAGCTGTCGGCCTCCGAGGTCCGCATCGGGTACTTCCCGAACTTGACGCACGCCACCGCGCTGGTCGGCCTCCAGGAAGGCCTGATCCAGAAGGAACTGGGCGG
>NZ_JBIAHP010000035.1:0-50657 GCF_042870715.1 Streptomyces sp. NPDC006463
CGTCCCGCCTTCGGCGGGAGGACCGCCTTCGGCGGGAGGACCCTCCGCTTCGCTTCGGGTCTTAGCGCTGCGCGCTATGCCAATGAACCGCCGCGCTTCGCTCGGCAGGGCTGGCTTCGCCAGCTATGGCCGGCCCTTCGGGCCGGGGTCCTGCGCTTCGCTTCGGACTGGACCGAGTTTCGCTTCGCTCCACCCGGTCAGCCCGCTTCACGGGCCCTGGGCGGAGCGCGAAAAGTGACTCCGTTTCACTGGGCTGACGTCTTAGCCGCTTTGGGTGTGTCCGCTGCGCTCCCACACCCTGTCCTTCCGGCTACGCCTCCAGGCCTCGCTTCGCTTGGCCGTCCTGCTTCCGGCAGGGAGCCGTCCCGCCTTCGACAACTCTCGGCTTTGCTTCGGGTCCTACAGCGCTGCGCGCTGTGCTTTTGAACCGCCTCGCTTCGTTCGATGGGTGGACCTTCGGACTGTGAGCCTCTGCTCCGCTCCGGTGAAGGGACCCTCTCTTCTCTGCTTTGCTCCAACCCGTTTTGGTTCCGCTTGCTTCGGGGGTCCTCTGCTCTCGATGCAGGAGCGGGGCGTTGGGGTTGTTAACGGCGTTAACGCCGTTAACGGGTAAGGGGAGGGTGCTTCAAAGTGCTGCGTGGATAAAGATGGGAATCGGTCAGATTGCCTGGGGGTTGGGGGCTGGGTGGGGGTGGGATGGGGGTTTGGGAAGTGATGGGGTGTCAGGAAATTGGGTTGGCGGACGGGTTGGAGACGGCCTTCAGTTCGCGCAGCGCGGCAGGCGACGGCCTATATAAGGTACGGAGATGCGTTGCCGCAGGTCAGGGCGGGTGTGGGGGGAAAGTTATGTCCCCTCAGAAGGGACATAACTGGGGGGATGTGTCGCTGGTAGGGGGACAGAACGCGTGCAAAACGTCAGCGAGGCTGACGGTATTTGCGCTAAAACGTCGGGGGGGCTGACGTTTTAGCGGGGATGTGTCGGTGAACTGCTGGGGGGATGGGTGGGGTTGGGTGAGGGTTGGCGTGAAGCCGGTGGGGAGGGGGTGGCCGAGATGTGTCCCTGCTGGGGGGACATAAGACACGCCGAACGTCAATGAGCGTGACACTTGTGTCACCCTTGTTGACATACTCTCCCTGCAGATCAACGAAGTGGAGAGCAGCCTCGTGTCATCAGAGCCACAACGGCGTCGGCGGAGTCCGGCGGGTGCGCCGCGTCCTGATCTCCCCGTTGATGATGCGATCTCGGCGTGGAGTCAGCCGCTGGCTCCGGTCAAGGACCTGGACAGTCTGGCGAAGCGGTACCCGAGCCGGAAGCTGACGCTGGACGGCGAGCGCAAGCCGCTGGAGTTCTACGGGACGCAGAATCAGCCGAATGCGTTCTCGATGGACAGCCTTGAGTTCTTCCTGGTTATCGCCCAGTACTTCCGGGAAGCCTTGCCCCTGAGGCTGATCCTGCTGCTCATCGCCTGCCAGCGAGCGGGGGGGCGGATTCCTCTTACGCAGGAGGAGATGGCTACCATCCTGGACGTCAGTCGGACAAAGACGTCGGAGGCACTGCACACCGTCATGTCTCATGGGATCGTCTTCAAGGTGCGGCGGGGTGTGTACCAGTTCAACCCGCCCTACAGTTACCGGGTGGCCGAGTTCATCCCGGGAACCGAGATGACGGGTGAGTTCGTGAAGGTGGAGCAGCACAGCACCATCTCGCAGATCCGCAGCGACACGAGCCTGCCCGACCTGGTGCGGTTCCCGTCGCTGGACCACATGCGGCAGGCCATCGAGGAACTGAGGGCCGAACGGGCCAAAGAGCGCGCTGCGCGTCGGCTGAGCCGGGCGAAGCGCACGGAAGAAGGGACAGCTCAGTGAGCACCTTGCGATTCGCTGCGGTCAACGCCGACGGGCTTCTCTCCGACCTCGACCTTCCGCCTGCGGCCTACCGTGTGCTGCTGAAGCTGCGTTCGCTGAGCGAGCCGGGCGGGCGGATCCTCATCGACCAGGCCACCGTTGGTGGGCTGCTGGAGCTGAGCCGGCCGAGCGTCAACGCGGCTCTGCGGAGTCTGGAGCTCGCGAAGCTGGTGCGGAAGGTCCGCAACGGTGTGTACCAGATCAATCCCATGCTGGCCGGGTACAACTCCTTCGAGGACGCTGTCGCCGCTGTGAACGACATGGCGGCCGAGGAGCGGCTCGATGCGCGGGGGTATGTCGCCAGCTACCACCAGGCGGTGGCGGCGTATCAGGATCAGCTGGCCGAGCAGCGGAAGAAGCGGGCCGCGCAGGCCGCGGCGAAGAAGGCTGCGGAGTCCAAGCGGCGCAGGACGTTGCACGCCGTGGGGTAAGGCGCCTCGGCGGGCTTGTGAGGGGTGAATGAGGGTCCCGGGATGTCCCGGGACCCTTTGGGGTTTTGAGGGGTCAGGAAGGGGCTGGGAGGGGCTTCTGAGGGCCGTTTGGCGGGCCCTGGGTCTCCTGCCCCTTGGTCAGAAGGCGAAGTCCACGTAGTCGATGTCCGTGAACTCGACCAGGAGGCTGGTGGCGCGGGCGCCGTTGTCCTTGAAGTAGATCTCCTGGAGGGCTTCGGCCGCGATCTGCCGGAGTTGGGCCTCGGCGGCGCCGGATTCCTGGGCGGCGAAGAGGCGGCCCGCGTACTCCGGCGGGAGGTGCTGGGTGATGCGGCGCATGCGGCCGTCGTCGGTAGTGCCGGGGGCCGCGGTGAAGCCGAAGCGGGCGCGGGTCTCGATGACCAGCCCGGTGGTCCTGGCCGCCTTGTCACGGGCGCGCTTGCGCACGAGGGGCTGCCAGCGGCGGCGTACCTCGGCTTCGAGGCGGGCGGCCAGCTCGGGCTTGGGCTGCTTGATCTGGTTCTTGACGTAGCGCTCGACGGTGCGTTGGGAGATGCCGAGCGTCGTTGCCACGGCTTTTGTCGATTTGAGCTGTTTGAGCAGGAAGCGGAATTGGGCGCCCGCCGATTTGGGGATCGGCCGGGTGAAGTGCTGTTCGTCGGCCTTGGTCAGGCTGTCGGAGATGTCGGACATGTGTTACTCGCCGTCTGCTGCTGCGTCGTGGCCCTTGATGTGGCGGGCGGGGTTGAGGCCTTCGTCGAGCATCCCGACGGCCCAGAGGAGGGGCTGGGTGCCCTCGTGCTTGACCATGCCGGGGCTGACGCCGAGACGGAAGCCGCCGGGGAGGGGCTTGCCGTCGGGGGTACGCGGGAGGAAGTCGAGGGGGCTGGGGCCGTCGGAGAGGTACACCGCGCAGTCGGAGAGGACCGCGATGGGGTGCAGGCCGGCTGTTGTGGCGAGCTTGTTCATCTTTCGGTGCATGTTCACGCGGGCCGTGGAGATGACGGCGGCGCGGATGTCGGGGCGCCAGGTGGGGCGTTCCAGGGCGGGCCAGCGCTCGCCGGGGCGGTAGCCGGCGCCCTGGGGGCGTTCGCGGAGTTTGCCGATGCCGCCCTTGACGGTGGATTTGATCGCCGAGAGGACCGCTGTGGGGATGGGGGCGTCCTGTTTGTGCGTCGTCATCGCCTTGAGGAACTCGGATTCGGGCATGGCCGAGGTGACGCCGAGGTCCGCCATCGTGGCCATGTAGGCGTCGCGGAGGCGGGTGTACCAGGCGTCGAGGTACGGACCGCACTCGGGGCGGAGCCAGGCCTCGGTGGGGTGGACCTCGTGGCCGAGCTCCTGAGCGTAGGCGAGGGTCGGGGTGGCGTACCAGGCGGGGCCGGTCGGGGGCTTGCCGTGGGGAGTGAAGGGGCTGGGGAGGCGGGGGTCGAGGGAGATCGCGGAGAGGTCCGCCAGCCAGCAGCCGGGGGTCGTCGGGTCGAAGCGGGGGCTCTTGGTGTGGGTGGCGGGGCCCAGACCGACGGTGAGGCGGTTCGCGGCTGCGGCGAAGGCCATGTTGACGTCGATGCCGACGGCATGGGTGCGGGAGCACTCCTCGTCGGTGAGGAGCTCCGGGTCGCGGATCCAGTCGTAGGCCTCTTCGTCGAGGACCTGGTCCGGGGTGCGCTGGTGGGAGCGGGGGTAGAGCGAGGCGACCACGGGGTGTTCGTCGGGGGCCTCCGGGGGGGCCGGGTCGACGGGGCGGGTGAGGGAGCCGGGGACGGGTGCGGATTCCCAGGTGTTGGTCTCGGCGTTGCGGGCGGCGCGGGTGGGGGGACGGAGGGCCGTCATGAGCTCCAGGCCGGTGACGGCCGTGGAGCCGCGGGGGGTGAGGACGCGGTAGGCGTAGGTGGTGAGCAGCTCGGCGAGTTCGGGGGCCGGGAGGTCGGCGGTGTCCTCGCCCCAGGCGCGGGGGTCGAGGGCGCCCCAGGGGAGGATCGCGAGCTGGACGCACTGGCGGCCGGTGGTGGGGGTGGCCGGTCGGTAGACACGGGCCCAGGGGCCGAAGCCGCGGCGGGTGAGCTGCCACTTGTTCTTGGCGAGCTGCTTGAGCGCGGGGTGGTTGTCGGGGAGGCGGAGGGCGCGGCGGTCTTCGAGGGTGAGGGGGAGGCCCAGGGCCTCGGTGGCGGCGGGGGTGAGTACGAGGAGGGGGTCGCCGTCCTTGCCGTTGCGGTGGAGGCGGGGGGAGCGGAGGTCGGCGGCGGGGCCCAGGGCCCAGGCGATGAGGGCGGGGAGGCCGCCGGTGGTGGGGTGGTCGAGGATCAGGCCGCCGGTGGTGTGGGCGTGGCCGGCGCCGTCCAGGACGGCGAGGGGGCCGTTCCCTGCCGGGGGCGTGGTCGGTGTGGGGGGCTGGGGCTTCGGCCCGGGGGCCCGGTGGGGGGTGGGGGGTGCGGTGCGGGTACGTGTGGGTGTGCGGGTGGGTGCCTGCGGCGCTGTTTCTTTACCTGACCCTTCCCGGAACTGGGGCTCCGCCCCGGAACCCGGGTGGGGGGCGGGGGGTTGGGGCTGCGCTCCAGGCGCCGGAGTTTCGGGGGTGGGGGTCGGCGGCGTGGGCAGCGCTGTGCCTTCGGCGTCGGCCGTGGGGGTGGGCGTGGGGGGCTGCGGCGCGGTGGTGTTAACGCCGTTAATGGGGTGGAGGGTGGAGAGGCCCTCCAGGAGGCGGGCGTAGGCCGCGCGTTTGGGAGGGCGGGGGGAGGTACGGCCGGTTTCCCAGGACGTCACCGTTTCGCGGCGGACCGTCAGGGCCTTGGCGATCTGGTCCTGGCTCAGGCCGGCGGCCTCGCGCAGGCGCTTGCGCTCGTCCGGGTGGGGGAGCGGGTCCTGGGCGACCTCTTCGAGCAGGGCGTCGACCGCTGCGAAGAGGCCCTCCTGCTCGTTGGCGTCGGGGTGGGTGTTTCGGTTGTTCGGCATCGGTACCTCCACCCAGAGCCTATGTGAATCGCACCGCTGAACGCACATGAAACGCACGTGGGGGCGTTAACGGCGTTAATGCCGTCAGCGCCCCCGGCGTGGGTGGTGCCTCGGATGCCCAGCTCAGATTCGCCGCATGAGGAGTTCCGTGACGGCCTTGAGGTCGTCCGGGGTGAGGTGCGCGGTGAGGGCGTCCGCGATCGTTTCCGGGGAGATCGTGGAAATCGTGATCCGGGGGGTGGGGGCGGGGCTGGGGGCGGGGGACGGAGTAGGGGCCGGGGTGGGCGGGGCGTTAACGGCGTTAACGCCGTTAACGGGGGCGGTGCGTTGGCGGGGGGGATTAACGGCGTTAATGGTCTCCTCCGCGGCGGCCTCCTGGGCTTCCTGGGGGAGGCGGCCGATGCGGCGGGCCGGTTCGACCTTGAGCTCGCCCGTCTCCACCTTCTCCTGGAGGGTGGGGGTGAGGTTCAGGAGGGTCAGCCGCTGCGAGACCCAGGCCGCCGTCTTGCCGAGGCGCTTGGCGACCTGGGCCTGGGAGCCGTGGACGTCGACGAGTTCCTGGAGGGCGCGGGCCTGGTCCATGGGGGCCACGTCCACGCGGTGGACGTTGGCGATCAGGGCCGATTCGAGGATGTCCGCCGCGGAGGTGGAGAGGGAGTCGTTGACGTGGATCTGGATGGTCTTCAGGCCTGCCAGGTGGGCTGCAGCCAGCCGACGGTTGCCGTCGATCACGACGTACGGGGCGCGGCCCAGGCCGTCGGTGGTGCCCGGGTGGGCTTCCATGAAGGCCATGCGGGTGGCGACCGCGAGGGGTTGGAGCTGCCCCCGGGCGGTGAGGGACGCCGCCAGTTCTTCGAGCTCCGTGAGGTCTTCGCGGAGGTTGAACGGGTTGTGGGCGAGGGCGTCGATGGGCACCTCGGACGGCGGGACCACCCCCGAGGTGGGCGCGCCGGTGGCCTCCGCGATCGCCGCGCGGCGGGAGCTGACACCCACCGGCTGGGCCCGGGCGAAGGATGCCGAGACGCCGAGCTTGTCGGCCTTGCTGCTCATGAGATCTCCCGGGCGAGGGCGCGCAGGGCGACGGCTTGGTCGCCCTTGGGGGCGTAGACGAAGAGGGGCTGCTTCACGCGGACCGCTTCGCGCTGTTCCTTGAGGTCGGGGACGACGGCGACGACCCGGGGATCCTTTATGTCCAGCCATGCCTGGAGGGAGGACGTCGCGATGTAGCCGCGGCGGCCGTCGTAGAGGTTGACGACGAGGCCGAGGTAGTCGATGTCGAGGCTGAGGTCGTCGCGCAGGTCGTTGATCTGGGAGGTGAGGAGGTCGTACGCGTCCGCCGAGGAGTCCTCCGCCTGTACGACGATCAGCGCTCCGGAGGCGCCCGGCTGTTCGGTGTCGCGGCGGCGGCCGTAGTAGATGGCCGCGTCCATGCTCAGGCCGAGGCTCGGGGGGCAGTCGACGAGGATGACGTCGTAGTCGGACTCGACGGGGGCCAGGGCGCGTTCGAGGGCGGCCTCGCGGGCACGGACGGTGGAGAGGCGGACGTCGAGGAGGAAGGCGTCCGTGCAGGCGGGGAGGATGTGCAGCCGGTCGCCGAAGCGGTCGTCCACGATGGGGACGATGAGGTCGGACAGCGGTCCCTTGGCTTCGCCTGCCATGTGGCAGGTGAGGCTGTCGCCGCCGATCGGGAGCGGCTGCTGGCCGAGCTGCTTGGTGAGGTGGCCCTGGGGGTCGAAGTCGATGAGCAGGACGCGCATGCCCAGGCCCGGGAGGTCTTCCAGGTCCAGGGAGGCGGACGCCAGGTCCGGCTGGTGGTCCTCGTCCGCCGTGATGCGGGCCAGTTGGCGGGCGACGCGTACGGGGTGGAGGGTCGAGGTGTCCTCGGCGAGGGCCTCGGCGGTGCCGGCGGTGATGGCGGTCTTGCCGACTCCGCCCTTCTGGTTGCACACGATGATGCGGCGTACGACGGAGGGCCGCTTGACCGTGGGGGCCGGGTTCATCTCCAGCCAGAGGCTGACGGCCTGGGCGAGTCCCTGGATGAGGGAGACGCCGCGGTCCTTGGAGTCGGTGCGGAAGGACTCCCACTGGCCGGCGGGCAGCCAGGTGGAGAACGATTCGGCGCCGGAGGTGTCGACGGGGGAGGGGGCGGAGGCGAGCGCGCTCCAGTGGGCGATCCCCTGGTGGACGGCGTCCTGGATGTCCACCCGCAGTTGGGCGGTGCGGATTTTCAACTCCTGGCGCAGCCACGGGGGGAGTTTGGAGACGACCTTCTCTCGGTCGCTCTGAGACGAGGGCGAAATCATGAGAGGGACTTTACTAACGTCCGGGGGTGCGCGTGGGCGCCACGCTTGAGTTTTGCTAACGAATTGACGCGTTTCCGGTTCTGGATACGCGACAGGGCGGCCTCGCACACGCCGTAGCGAGCACCCCCGTGGTTCGCCACGGCGTGTGCGAGGCCGCCCTGGATACGCAGTCAGGCGGGAAGAGAGAGCCCGGCCCGGCACTCGGGCGAGCCCGCCGGGTCGAACTGGGGGATCCGGTGCGCGGGCACGATTCCGGGGAGGAGGAGGTTCCACAGGTCGATGACCCGTGTGTGGAGGTCCTCGCGGCCGGTGCGGACGTGCGAGGTGACCTGGATCCCGGTGAACGAGCCGACCAGGAAGGTCGAGAGGTCGTACGCGTCGAGGGACGGCAGTATGTCGCCGCGTTCCTGGGCCGGTGTCAGACAGCCGTGGCAGGTGTCGATCCAGGTGTTGTACGGGGTGGGGTCGGGGTTGGTGAAGGAGCCGAACTCGATGACCAGGCGGATGCCGGCGCGGATGCGGACGTCGGTGCGCAGCCCGAACGCCATCTGGTGGGTGAGGTCGATGACCGTCTGGAGCCCCGGGTTCTCGATGGCGGGTACGCCCTCGGAGACCTGGAACTGTTCGTCCATCAGGGTGCGGGCGAGGGCTTCCTTGGACGGGAAGTGGAAGTACAGGGCGCCCTTGGTGACTCCGGCGTGCTTGACCACGTCGCTGAGGCTGGTGCCGCCGAAGCCGGAGTGGTCGAAGGCGATCGCCGCGCCGTCCAGGATGGCCTGCCGGGTGATCTCGGCCCGTTCCTGTCTGACCCTCGCCACGTGCGCGTCTCCTGGTCGGTCGGTGTGCGGGCGGATCCCGCGGGGGGTCAATCTAATCGGCGTACGGTGAAGAAAACCAGTCACCCAGTACTTTTTGTTGGGTGGGTGGGAGGGTGGATGGGTGGGCGTGGGGCGTTAACGGCGTTAACGCCGTTAACGGTGGCGGACCGTTAACGCCGTTAACGGTCCCCCGGGCGGAGCGGGCGTCCCGGGTCAGGCCCAAGGGGTGCCCGCCTGCTGGTGGGTGGCGAGGTTGATGCGGTTCCAGACGTTGACCATGGAGATGGACAGGAGGAGCGCCGCGAGCTGCTGCTCGTCGTAGTGCTTGGCCGCCTCCTCGTAGACGTCGTCGGGGACGGCGTTGCTGCGGTCGGCGACGCGGGTCACGGCCTCGGCGAGGGCGAGGGCGGCGCGTTCGGCGTCGGAGAAGTACGGGGTGTCGCGCCAGCCGGCGATGACGTGGATGCGGTCGTCGGTCTCGCCGTGCTTCTTGGCGATCTTGTGGTGCATGTCGAGGCACACGCCGCAGCCGTTGATCTGGCTGGCCCGTATGTGGACGAGTTCGAGGGTGCGCTCGCTGATGCCGGTGTCGGTGACGGTCTTGCCGACCGCGATGAGGGCGGCCATGGCGCCGGGGACGACGAGGGCCGGGTTTCCCATGCGTGCGTTCATTGCGATCTCCCTGGGTGGTGGTTCCGGTGCGGGGCTTCGGTGGGGCCCTTCAATGCACTGACGCAGCAGCGGGCGGGAATGTGACCGCTCTCGGGACTTTTCTTTTCAGCGAGTCGTTGGGGTGGTTCCGGCGCCCTCGCGGGTGGTCGCGTAGGCAGGGAGGGGGAGCGTGGTGACGTCCGCGCCCGCCTTCAGCATCCAGTCGAGGATGCGGCGTCGGCTGAGCATGCCGTTGCGCAGGCGCAGGCCGAGCTTCGATGACGGGGCGAGGAAGGGGCCCGTCCGGTCGCCGCTCTTCTGGCAGCCCTGGGAGTAGGCGCGGAGCAGGGATTCGTAGCGGGTGAAGGCGGCCCGGTGGTCCTCGGGCGAACGGGAGAGCTCGCCCGCCAGGACGTACGCGGCCACGATCCCGGTGCCGGTGCCCATGCCGCCGATGGTCGCGCCGCAGGCGGCGTCGCCGAGGAGGGCGATCCGGCCGGTGGACCAGGTGGGGACGTCGGCGCGGCTGATCGAGTCGAAGTAGAGGTCGTCGGCGGTGGTGAGGGAGGCGAGGAGGTGGTCCACCTGCCAGGGGAGACCGGTGAAGCTCCGACGGAGGAGGGCCTTCTGGGCTTCGGGGTCATGGCGGTCGTAGGTGAGCTCAGGAGAGGCGAAGACGAAGAAGGCGCGGGCTCGGGTGGGGTCGGTGTGGTCGACGCCGACGCTCGCCAGGCGGCCGGGGGCGTTGTAGCCGATGGAGCCGGTGCCGGGGCGCAGGTCCAGTTGGTTGGGGAGGCTCCAGGTGGCGGCGTAGTGGCCGAGGTGGGTGACGTGGTCGGCCTCCGGGCCGAAGACGAGGCGGCGGACGTTGGAGTGGAGGCCGTCGGCGCCGACGACTAGGTCGAACGTGCGGGGCGGGGAGTTGCGGAAGGTGACGTCCACGCCGGTGGCGGTCTCGTTGAGGGACGTGACGGAGTCTGCGAAGACGTACTCGGTGAAGGGGAGTGAGGCTTCGTAGAGGACGCGGGAGAGGTCTCCGCGCAGGACTTCGATGTCGCCGCCCGCGAACTCGGCGGGGAGGTGGAGGAGCTGCTTGCCGTCGGCGTCGACGAAGGTCATGGGGGAGCCGCCGGTCTGGATGCGGCGGAGGTCTTCGAGGATGCCCATGCGGTGGAGGACGGAGAGGTGGGTCTCGCCGCGGAAGTCGACGGCCTGGCCGCCGGGGCGGAGGGCGGGGGCGAGTTCGACGACGGTGGGGCGGAAGCCGTGGCGGCCGAGCCAGTGGGCGAGGGCGGGGCCGGCGATGCTCGCGCCGGAGATGAGGACCGTGCGGGCGTCGGCCGCGGGCCGGTGCGTGGGCTGCTGCTGGTGCATGGGGGGACTCCCTCGACTAACTGTGTCCGGCGGACACTGAAGCGTTACCGTGTACGGTAGACGCAATTTTGGTGCGAGCACAAGGGGATCCGATGACGAACGACCAGTGGGGGGCGGCCGTGCGGTTGTTGTGGGGGCCGCCGGCCAAGCCCGCACGGGGGCCGAAGCGGGGGCTCACGCTGGAGGGGATCGCTCTGGCGGGCGTCGGGATCGCTGACGCGGAGGGGTTGGGCGCGGTGTCGATGCAGCGGGTGGCCGGGGAGTTGGCGGTCACGAAGATGGCGCTGTACCGGTATGTGCCGGGGAAGGCGGAGCTGGTCGCGTTGATGGTGGAGAGCGCGATGCCGGTGCCTGCGGCGTTGGGGGCGGGTCCGGGTCCGGGTGCGGGTGTGGAACCCGCGGGCGGGGGGTGGCGGGAGCGGTTGGAGGTGTGGGCGCGGGAGTTGCTCGGGGGGTTCCGGCGGCATCCGTGGATGCTGGAGGCGACGGTCGGGGTGCGGGTGATGGGGCCGCGGGAGCTGGGGTGGATGGAGCGGGCGCTCGCGGCGCTGGACGGGTGCGGGCTGAGCGGTGCCGAGGCGATGGACGCGGTCGTGTTGCTGGCCGGGCACGTACGGGGGATCGCGGAGCAGGAGCGGGCGGCCGGTGCGGGTGCGGGTGGCGGGGCCGGTGCGGGGGAGGGGCCCGATGCGCAGCTCGCGGTGATGCTGGGTGAGGTGATGCGGACGCACAGGGCGGAGTTTCCGGCGCTCGGGGCGGCGTTGGCCTCGGCGGCGGAGCACGGGGGGCGGGACCAGGCGCTGGAGTTCGGGCTGGAGCGGATCCTGGACGGGCTCGGGCTGCTGGTTGCCCGGCGGGCGGATGGGGCGCAGGGCTGAGGGGCGTTAACGCCGTTAACGGTGGCCGGGCGGAGCATCGGGGTTGTGAGCGGGTCGGCGTTAACGGCGTTAACGCCGTTAACGGTCCCGCCTCCTTCGGGCGAGGGGGTGGGGTGTGGGGCGGGGCGGGGCGGCAGCATTAACGGCGTTAACGCCGTTAATGGCAGCGAGGGTGGAGCGTTGGTGTGGGCGGGGCAGCGTTAACGGCGTTAACGGTCCTTGGGTGTTCGGGCGGCAGCGTTAACGGCGTTAACGGTCGCTGGTTGTTCGGGCGGCGGCGTTAACGGCGTTAATGGCGGCGCGGGGTGAGCGTTGGGTGGGCGGGGCAAGCGTTAACGGCGTTAACGGTGCCTGGGTGTTAGGGCGGCAGCGTTAACGCCGTTAACGCCGTCGAGGGGCGGCCTAGCATGGCCGGTCTATGGGCGATCTTGGAGAAGGGCTGCGCGGGTTTCGGCTCGATGTGGCGCAGGCGGAGTTGGACGACCTCGACGAGCGGCTGCGACGGGTGCGGTGGCCCGATGAGCTGCCCGGGGTGGGGTGGGCGTACGGGATGCCGCTCGGCGAGGTACGGGAGCTCGTACGGTATTGGCGCGAGGAGTACGACTGGCGTGCGGCCGAGGCACGGTTGAACGACTGGCCGCAGTTCACCACGGTCATCGACGGGGCCCGGGTGCATTTCGCGCATCTGCGTTCCCCCGAGCCGGATGCCAGGCCGCTGCTGATGACCCACGGCTGGCCCGGGTCCTTCGTGGAGTTCCAGCGGGTCGCGGGCCCGCTCACCGATCCGCGGGCGCACGGCGGTGATCCGGCCGACGCTTTCCACCTGGTGCTGCCGAGCATCCCCGGGTTCGGGCTGTCCGGGCCGACGACCGAGGCGGGCTGGGAGTTCAAGCGGGTCGCTCGGGCCTTCGGGGTGCTGATGCAGCGGCTCGGGTACGAGGCGTACGGGGTGCAGGGCGGCGACTGGGGGGCCGCCGTTTCGAGGGAGCTGGGGCGGTTGCGGCCAGGCAACGTGGTCGGTGTGCACCTGAACCTGCTGCCGGGGGGCGGGGCCACCGCCGAGCCGCGGCCCGAGGAGCTGGCCGCGCTTAGTCCCGCCGAGCGGGAGCGGACGCTGGCCTCCTGGGAGCGCTACCGGGTATGGGCACGCGAGCGGCAGGGGTACGCCGACATCCAGGCGACGCGGCCGCAGACCCTCGCGTACGGACTGAACGACTCGCCCGTCGGGCTGCTGGCCTGGATCGGTGAGAAGTTCGCCGAGTGGAGCGATTCCAGGTGTCCGATCGACCGGGACCAGATGCTCACCAACGTGATGCTCTACTGGCTGACCGGGACGGCCGGTTCCGCCGCGCGTATCTACTACGAGCGGGCGCACGCGGACTACGCAGGGCAGCCGCCGGAGGTGTCGGGGACGCCGACGGCGCTCGCCGACTTCCCACGGGACAACTTCATCCCGCTGCGGCACGTGGCCGCGCGTACCGACCGGGTCGTGCGCTGGACCTCGTACGACCGGGGCGGGCACTTCCCCGCCATGGAGGTGCCGGAGCTGCTGGTGGCGGACGTACGGGAGTTCTTCCGGGAGCTCGGGTGAGCTCCGCAGGCCGCTGTCCGGCATGATCACCCGATGATCGACGAACAGCGGACCCGGCCCGTACTGGTGGGCGACGAGCGCGCCACCTTGACCAGCATCCTGCAGTGGCAGCGCGACACCCTGATGATGAAGTGCGCGGGGCTGACCCCCGAGCAGCTGAGCCGGAAGGCGGTGGCGCCGTCCGGGCTGAGCCTGCTCGGGCTGGTGCGGCATCTGGCGGAGGTGGAGCGCGGGTGGTTCCGCAACGTCCTCGGCGGCGAGGACGTGCGCGGCTACTTCCCGAGGAACGAAGCCGGGGAGTGGACGGAGTTCCACGTGGAGGACGCGGATCCGGAGGAGTCGTTCAGGATCTGGGAGGAGACCTGCGCACGCTCGCGGGCGATCGTGGAGGCCGCCGAGTCCCTGGACGTGACGGGGCACTTCGGCGACCAGCCGTACTCGCTGCACTACATCCTGGCCCACATGATCGAGGAGTACGCCCGGCACAACGGGCACGCGGACCTGCTGCGCGAGGCGATCGACGGGACGACGGGGGAGTGAGGCCGCGGGAGACGGAGCACCCCGTCCGCTAGGCCATGGCCGTGCCCGCGCGGTCCACGGCGTCCAGGGCGAGCTGCCATGGGAAGTGCGGGGACTCGTCCTGGTCGGCCGGGCCGGGTACGAAGCCGCCCTCGCCGTAGAGCAGTTCGACTCCGGTGCCGCGCAGGACGGCCAGGGACTGCTCGAACGCGGGGTGCGCGGCCAGGGCGGCATTGGTGCAGGGCATGGCGACGACGGGGGTGCCCTTGCCGATCGCCTCGGCGGCGACGCCGACGACGAACCGGTCGGTGAGGCCGAGGGCCCAGGCGTTGACCGAGTTGAAGGTGGCCGGGGCGAAGAGCAGGGCGTCGGCCGACGGCCATACGTCGGGCTCGCCGGGCAACTTGTACTGCCAGCGGACGGGGTGGCCGGTCAGGGCGGCCAGCCCGTCGAGGCTCCCGGCCAGCCAGTGCGCCGCGCTGGGAGTCAGCCCCAGGCACACGTCCCAGCCTCGGGTCTGGGCGTCCTCGATCGCATGGGCCACGTCGAAGACGGGCGGGGCGGCGGAGCAGAGCAGGTAGAGAGTCCTCGTGGTCATGCCGCCATATGATCATATGCCTTGACCTAAACCATACTTGAGGGAGCCGGGTTGGGGTCATGGGCCCCGATTTCTAGGGGAGCGTCTCCAGGAACGTCGAGACCAAGGCGTGCAGGGCCGCCGGGTTGTCGAGGTGGACGTCGTGGCCGGCGGCCGGGACGGAGGCCGCTGTGGTGGGCGCGCTCGCGCGGCGGAGCATCTGCGTCGACTCGGCCGGCGGGATGATGCCGCGTTCGCCGAGGACGAGCAGGGTGGGGCAGGTGACCCGCTCCCACTCCGGCCACCACGCACGGGTCGTGTTCTCGGTGATCGCGCGGACCATGACGTCCCGGTCGAAGCGCGGGTACCAGCCGTCCGGCCGCTGTTCCAGGCCCGCGGCCCAGGCGTCGGTGCCCAGGAACTCCCGGGCCGCCGCGAGCGAGGGGAACGGCAGCGGCCAGGCGTCGAGCATGTCGCCGATCTCCTGCGGGGCGCCGGGGTCGGCGGCGGCCGCGCCCGCCTCTACCAGGACCAGGCCGCGGACCAGGTCCGGGTGGGCGGCCGCCGTCAGCATGGCGGTGTGGCCCCCGAGCGACTGGCCGGCCAGGACCGGGCGGTCCAGCTCCAGTTGTTCGATGACGGCGACCACGTCCGCGACGTAGGCCGCGCGGGAGACGTCCGCCGGACGGCGTTCGGAGGCGCCGTGGCCGCGCTGGTCGACGGCCACGACCCGGCGGCCGGGGGCGAGGGCGGCCGCGAGTGCGTCCCATTCGCCCGCGTGGCCCGCGAGTCCGTGGAGCAGGACGACGGGGGTGCCCGGGCCCACGGGGGTGCCCGGGCCGCCGCTGTCGAGGCAGGAGAGGCGCACGTGGTGCCGGGTGACGGTGCGTTCGGTCCACATCATCTGATGATCATCCGATTCTTCTTCGCGGTGGGCGATGAGTTTCGGTCGGGGTCCGTGTCTACCTCTGTGGCCGAGGGGAAAGAACATGTGGACGGCGTCCACATCTTCGGTTAGGCTGCGGAGCGTCCGATGTGGACGCCGTATACATACAAGGGGAATCGTCATGCGCAAGGTCATCGCCTCCGTGTTCATCTCGCTCGACGGTGTCGTCGAGAACCCGAGCTGGTCCATGCCGTTCTGGAACGAGGCGGCGGAGAAGTTCGCGGGCGAGCAGCTCGCGGCCAGCGACGCCCTGCTGCTGGGCCGGATCACCTACGAAGGCATGGCGCCGGCCTGGACCGCCCGCGCCGAGGGCGCCGACCCCGGCACCGAGCGGATGAACGCCATGCCGAAGTACGTCGCCACCAGCACCCTCGACACCCCCGAGTGGAATGCCACCTTCCTGACGGGCGACCTCGCCGACGAGGTCGCGGCGCTCAAGCGCCAGGACGGCGGTGACCTCCTGGTCTACGGCAGCGGGCAGCTCGTCAACACCCTGCTCGCCCATGACCTCATCGACGAACTGCGGCTGTGGACCCTCCCGGTGGTGGTGGGGAAGGGCAAGAAGCTCTTCGGGGAGGACTCCCCGGTCAAGACCTTCCGGCTGGTCGGGACCACCGACCTCGGCAGCGGCGCGCAGGTCCACGCGTACGCCCCTGCCGCGCCGTCGGCCTGAGAGTGCGGCCGACAACGGCCGTCCGGACGACATCCGCGCATTCGCACACAGAGACGGGAAACCACGACATGACCGAGCCGGTGAAGGGCCCCGCCAGCTACTTCCCTTCGATCGAGAAGAAGTACGGCCGCCCGATCGCGGAATGGAAGGACCTCATCCGGTCCTCGCCCCTGACCAAGCACATGGAGCTCGTCTCCTGGCTCAAGACCGAGCACGGGCTGGGTCACGGCCACGCCAACGCCCTCGTCGCGCACACCCTCGCCGAGACGGGCGATTAGACGCACGCGTATGCAAGTGAGCTCTTCGGCTATGTTCCGTCTCGCGTTGCGAGGCTTGACTGTACTCATGACGCAGACGACGAAGAACGCCACGCAGACCACCCTCGTCATCGGGGGCACCGGAAAGACCGGCCGGCGCGTCGCCGAGAAGCTCGCCGCACTGGGCCGCCCGGTCAGGGTCGGATCCCGCAACGGCGAGCCGGCCTTCGACTGGAACGAACACGCCACCTGGCTCCCCGCGCTGGAGGGAGTGGACCGGGTGTACGTCACCTACTACCCCGACCTGGCCTTCCCCGGCGCCGTCGAGCAGGTCGGCGCCTTCGCCCAGCTCGCCGTGGCCGCCGGCGCGCGACGCCTGGTGCTGCTGTCCGGGCGCGGTGAGGAAGCGGCGCAGCGCAGTGAGGAGGCGCTGAAGGCCTCCGGCGCCGACTGGACCGTCGTCAGGTCCAGCTGGTTCAACCAGAACTTCGACGAGAGCTTCTTCCTGGAGCCCGTACTGGCCGGCGAGATCGCCCTGCCCACGGCGGACGCCGTCGAGGCCTTCGTCGACACCGACGACGTCGCCGACGTGGTGGTCGCCGCCCTGACCGACGACCGGCACATCGGCAGGACCTACGAGCTGTCCGGCCCGCGCCTGCTCAGCTTCTGCGACGTCGCGGCCGAACTGTCGAAGGTGACCGGGCGCGAGATCGCGTACGTGCCGGTCTCGGACGCGGACTACCGCGCGGTGCTGCGGGAGAACGACCTGCCGGAGGACTTCGCCGAGCTGTTCACCCTGATCCTTGACGGGCGCAACGCGCACCGGGTGCACGGGGTCGAGGAGGTACTGGGCCGCCCGCCGCGGGACTTCGCCGACTTCGCCCGCGAGGCGGCGGCGACCGGCGTCTGGGACCCGCTGTCCTGACGGAGAAGGGAGGATGGCCGCATGGACACGCTGACCGGTCTCCTCGAAGGCCCCAAGGCCCGGAGCGCCTTCCTCCTCAAGTCCGTTCTCAACCCGCCGTGGTCCGTGCGCATCGAGGACCGTGCCCCGCTGTCGGTGGTGACGATGGTGCACGGCTCGGCGTGGCTGCTGCCCGACGAGGGGGAACGGGTGCGGATCAGCCCCGGTGACGTGGCCGTCGTACGGGGGCCCGAGCCGTACACGGTTGCCGACTCCCCGGACACCCCGGTGCAGATCACGGTCGGGCCGGACCAGCGGTGCAGCACGGAGGGGGGCGTGGACGTCACCGACTCCATGGCGCTGGGCGTCCGTACCTGGGGCGCGGCCTCCCAGGACGCCGGGTCGGCGGTGATGCTGAGCGGCACCTACCAGGCGCCGAGCGAGCTGGGCCGCAGGCTGCTGGGCGCGCTGCCCACGATCCTGGTCCGGCCGGCGGGGGCCGCGGACGCCACGCTCATCACCCTGCTCGCCTCCGAGATCTCGCGGGACGAGCCGGGCCAGGAGGTCGTCCTGGACCGGCTGCTGGACCTGCTGCTGATCGGCGTACTGCGCACCTGGCTGGCGGCCCCGGGCTCGGGTGCCCCGGCCTGGTACCGGGCGCAGAGCGATCCCGTGGTCGGCCCGGCGCTGCGGATGCTGCACGAGAACCCGGCGCACGGCTGGACCGTGGAGGAACTGGCCCTCAAGGTCGGTGTCTCCCGGGCCTCGCTGGCCCGGCGCTTCACGGAGGTCGTCGGCGAGCCGCCGGTCGGCTACCTGACCGGCTGGCGGCTCGCCCTGGCAGCCGACCTGCTGCGCGAGCCGGACGCCACGGTCGAGACGGTGGCCAGGCGGGTCGGCTACAGCAGCGCCTTCGCCCTGTCGACGGCCTTCAAGCGGGTACGGGGAGTCAGTCCCCGGCAGTTCCGCTCGGGGGCGGTCCCGCCGTCGGCGGCGCCGGTGCCCGCGGGGCCGCCGCGCACGGTGGTGCTCACGTAGTGCGTGCCCCGGCCGGCGCGTCCAGAGTCAGGACGCCGACCGGCTCGTCACCGCTGAGTTCGCCGGTGCGGCGGAAGCCCAGGCCCAGGTAGAAAGGCTCGGGGCTGCCCTCGCCGGTGTGCCAGCAGACGTACGCCGGGCCGAGGTTGCGGCGGCGGATCTCCTCGACGACGGCGCCGACCGCGAATCGGCCGTAGCCCTTGCCCTGCCGGCCGGCGGAGATGTTCAGACGCCAGATGCCGGAGCGGCGGCCGGCCGGGTCCTTCGCCGGGTCCCAGACGATGTCGAGGAAGGCCATGACGAAGCCGACCACCTCGTCGCCGTCGACGATGGCCCGGGGCCAGGCGACATCGCCGTGGACGTACGCCTCTGCCAGGGACTTCATCACCGGGGAGACGAGGTGCCCCTGGTCGGGGCGGACCTGTACCGCGCAGACCGCGTCGAAATTTTCGGCGGTTACGGGTTCCAGGCGGAGAGATGAGCTGATCATGTGGTCAGCGTAGGACCTGCCGGGAGCACCGCGAAGGCCGGCCGGACTGTTCGCCGTTCCGATCCATCGATCCTTCGATCCTTCAGACAAGGAAGCATCATGAGCCCCAGTCCGATCGCCGGGAGCACCCGGACCGCCACCGCTCTGGCCATCGTCTCGACGGTCCTCGTGGGCCTGATGGCCGGACTGTTCCTCGCCTTCGACCTCTCGGTGATGCCGGGCCTGGCGGCCGGCGACGAGGGGACCTACGTCACGGCGATGCGGAACTTCAACGCCGCCATCGACGGGAACGCCCTCTTCGGCGCGGTCTTCTTGCTCGCCCTGGCGGCCCCCGTCGTATCGGCGGTCGCCGAGTACCGCGCGGGACGGCGCGGGACCGCCCTGTGGGTGGCGGTGGCCGCCTCGGCGTACCTGGCCGCCCTCGTCATCACCTTCACCGTGAACATCCCGCTCAACAACGAGCTCGCCAGCGGGGGACCGGTGGCGCAGATGACGGACTTCTCGATCGTGGAGAAGTTCAAGACCACCTGGGTCGCCACGAACATCGTCCGTACCCTGCTCTGCACGGCGGCCCTGGTCGCGCTCGCCCGCACCCTGGTCCACTACGGGCGCGCCACCGCCGCGGTTGCCGGCCGGCCTTCCTGACTTCCTAACCGCCCTGACCGTGCAGGACCAGCGCCCAGGCGAGCAGGCCGAACGCCACCGTGCACAGCACCGTCCGGCACACGTTGGCCCGTACCCAGGGCTGCTCGAAGGCGCTGCGGACGGCGGCCGGGTCGGGGATCCGGTCGACCGGACCGGCCTTCTCCAGGGCGTTGTTCAGCGGGATGTTCACCCTGGCGGTGAGCGCCAGCGCGAGCACGTAGCAGACGAACGCGCCGATCAGCTGGGGCAGTGCCGCGCGGCCGTCGGACGGTACGGACAGCGCCAGCGCCAAACCGGTGAAGACGAGGGCGCCGAGGTAGCCCAGCATGAACCAGCCGTTGAGGATGGCCACGTTGATGCGCTGCATCACCTCGATGACGGTCCGGTCGCCGGTGCGCCGCAGGCCCGGCATCACGGATACGGAGAACCCGTAGAAGAGGCCGCTGACCAGGCCCGTGGTGATGGTCGCGGCGAGCAAGGACACGAACCGTGCCGTTTCCACGTCGGACTCCCCCGAGGTCGGCGAACCTGTCAAGTCCCGCCGATCATAAGGGGACAACGGCCGTAGGCTGGCCGAAGCGTGCGGGCCGTCCGGACGCTTGCAGGCGCGTACGGGGCGCAAGGGCCGTACGGCCGTCCGGGAAGGGGAGCTGGCGAACCAATGCTGACCGCGCTCGACGGGGTGTACGGGGACCGGCCGGACGCCGTCACCGTCGCCGGCCGTTCCACTTCCTACGAGGACCTGCTCGGCGCAGCCCGCGCGGTCGCGGCCGACATCGCCGGAGCGCCCGCCTTCGCGGTGACCGCGACGGCCTCCCTGGAGACCGTGGCCGCCGTGGTCGGCGGGCTGCTGGCCGGGGTGGCCTGCGTACCGCTGCCGCCCGACGCGGGGCCGGCCGAGCGCGAGCACATCCTGCGGGACTCCGGGGCGGCCCCGGTCGAGGTGGACTTCGCCCGGCGCTCCCCCACCTGGACCGGGAAGGCCGCGGCGCCCGAGGACCCCGCGCTGATCCTGTACACGTCCGGGACCACGGGCGCTCCCAAGGGCGTGGTGCTCAGCGGCGCGGCGATCGCCGCCGACCTGGACGCGCTGGCCGAGGCCTGGCAGTGGAGCGCCGAGGACACCCTGGTGCACGGCCTGCCGCTGTTCCACGTGCACGGGCTCGTGCTCGGTGTGCTCGGCGCCCTGCGTACGGGCAGCCGCCTCGTGCACACCGGTCGGCCCACGCCGGAGGCCTACGCCGGGGCGGGCGGCAGCCTGTACTTCGGGGTGCCGACCGTGTGGTCCCGTATCGCCCGCGAACCGCAGGCCGCTGCCGCGCTGTCCGGGGCCCGGCTGCTGGTGTCCGGGAGCGCCGCCCTGCCCGCGCCCGTCTTCCGGGACCTGGAACGGCTCACCGGACACCGGCCCGTCGAGCGGTACGGGATGACCGAGACCCTGATCACCATCAGCGGCCGGGCGGGCGGCGAGGTCCGCCCCGGTACGGTCGGCACCGCGCTGCCCGGCATCCGTACGCGCGTGGCCGCCGAGCCGGGCGCCGAGATCGGGGAACTCCAACTCACCGGACCCACGTTGTTCTCGGGGTACCTGGGCCGGCCGGAGGCCACCGCCGCCGCGTACACCGAGGACGGCTGGTTCCGCACGGGCGACATCGCGGCCCTCGACGAGGCGGACGGCGTCCACCGGATCGTGGGCCGCGCCTCCATCGACATGATCAAGTCGGGCGGATACCGGATCGGCGCGGGCGAGATCGAGAACGCGCTGCTGGACCATCCCAAGGTGAGCGAGGCGGCGGTGGTCGGCGTCCCGGACGCGGACCTCGGCCAGCGGATCGTCGCGTTCGTCGTCGCCGAGGGGGTGACCGGCGCCGAGCTCACCGACTTCGTCGCCGCGCACCTTTCGGTGCACAAGCGCCCGCGCGAGGTCCGCTTCGTCGCCGCCGTGCCGCGCAACGCCATGGGCAAGCCCCAGAAGAAGCTGCTGCTGGCGGACGAGCCGGGGGAGCAGGGGGAGGGGCGATGACGCGCGGCCTCACAGCGGGTGTCCGGCCCGACCCCTGGTTGCGGCGCTTCCACCCCGCGCCGGAGGGACCCGCCCCGGTGCTGGTGGTGCTGCCGCACGCGGGTGGGAACGCCGCCTTCTACTTCCCCTGGTCCCAGGCCCTCGCCGCGTACGCCGAGGTGCTGACGGTGCAGTACCCGGGCCGTCACGACCGGTTCGGGGAACCCGTGCCGGACACGGTCGACGCGCTGGTCGAGGGGGTGCGGGCGGCGCTGCGGCCCTGGCGGGACCGGCCGTTGGTGCTCTTCGGGCACAGCATGGGAGCGGTGGTCGCCTTCGAGCTGGCGAGGCGGCTGGAGGCGGCCGGGGGACCGGACGGCGGATCCGGCGGCGGCCCGGCGGGGGGCGGGCTTCGTGGGCTGATCCTGTCCGGGCGGCGGTCCCCGCTGATCCACCGTGAGGAGGAGCATCACCACACGCGGGGCGACGAAGCGCTGCTCGCCCAGCTCGGCGCGCTGGCCGGCACCGACCCGCTGCTGCTGGCCGACGAGGGGCTCCGGGCACTGATCCTGCCGGCGCTGCGCGGGGACTACCGGGCCGTCGAGACCTACCGCTACGAGCCCGGGCCGGTGCTGCGCGTCCCGGTGAGTGTGCTGACCGGTGAGGCGGACCCGCGGGTGAGCCCGTCCGAGGCCATGGCCTGGCGGGAGCTGACCGACGGTGCGTTCACCTTCCGGGGATTTCCCGGCGGGCACTTCTACCTCACCGACCACCAGGAGGCCGTGGCACGGGCCATCGCGGAGGACCTGGTGTCCTTCGGGGCGGCCGTTCGCTGAGTGGCTGAACGGCTCAGCCGCCGTCGCGCACCAGGTGGCGGGCCAGTACCTCCAGTGCCTCGGTGACCTCGGGCAGCCGCTCCGCCTCCGTCTCGCCCAGGACCCGCGCGAGGGCCTCCTCGACCTTGGAGGAGCCGGCGGTCCGGACGGCGGCCACCCGCGCGGAGACCCCGGGGGCCTGGCGGACCAGCGTGCGGCGGCGGTCGGCGGGGTCCGGCGCCGTCTCCACGGACCCGGCCTCGCGCAGGCGGGCGACGGCGCCCGAGACCTGACTCTGCGGCAGGCCCGTGCGCAGGGCGGTCTCGCCCACGGTGGTGTCCGGGTGCGTGGCGATGTCGCCTGCCACGATCACCACGGCGCGGGTGCTGCCGGCGTACTGGCCGGAGCCGCCCGGGGGTTCGGGCAGGGCCTCTTCGCCGAGCTTCATCAGGGCCCGGCCGAGCAGGAACAGTTCGATGCCATCCACCCCGACAAGCTACATCAGCGAAGATGTATCGATGGAGATGCATCTCTATTGATGTATCTGTTTCGATGGATTAGGCTGGTCGCAGAGCAGCGGACGAAGGATCCGCGCCGGCCGTACGAAGGAGTTCGCCATGTCCGCAGCCGTTACCGCTGCCGCCCTCCCGGTTCCCGGGGCGACGCTGCACTACCGACTTCAGGGCTCCGGCCCGCTGTTGCTCATCTCGCAGAGCGGCGAGGGCGACGCGGACCGCACCGTGGACCTGGTCCCGCACCTCACCGACGCGTACACCGTCCTGACCTACGACCGGCGCGGTCTCTCGCGCAGCCGGGCGGACGAGCCCGGGCGGACCACGACGCTCGCCGAGCACGCCGAAGACGTGCACCACCTGCTGGCAGCAGTCACCGACGAGCCGGTCCTGATGCTCGGCTGCAGCCTGGGCGCGGTGATAGGCCTCCACCTGGCGGCCCGGCACCCCGAGCAGGTCGCCGCCCTGGTCGCCCACGAGCCGGTCGCCCCGAGGCTGCTCCCCCCGGCCGCCCGCGCCCACCACGAGGCGGAGCTCGCCGCCCTCCAGGCCACCTACCGGACGGGCGGACTGTCCGCCGCCTTCCCGGAGATGGCCCGGGTGCTCGGCATAGACCTCTCCCGGCGGGACGCGGAGCCCGGTCTCACCGCCCAGCCCTTGGACGACCGGCGGCGCGCCAACTTCGGCTACTTCATCGAGCACGACTTCTCGGCGATCATCCACGACACCCTCGACCCGGCCGAGCTCACCCGCACCACGACCCGGATCCTCCCGGCGCTGGGCGCGACCACCGCGGCGACCGTCTTCGACCACCAGTGCGCCACGGCTCTGGCGGACCTGCTGGACACCGAGATACGCACGTTCCCCGGCGGACACAACGGCAACACCACCCACCCGAGGGCCTACGCGGCCACGCTTCGGGCCTTGCTCGAAACCGTGTGAGGGGTGGCTGCCGGCTCTGCTGCTCCGAACCGGAAGGGGGCAATTTTCCGCCGGTCACCGGCGCGCCGATGAGTTTGCCCGACCCGGTCAGTCTCATCGTTGTCGACAACGCAGGAGGACGTACATGGATCAGCTGCTGAGAGTCCAGAACTTCAGCGTCTCGAGTGACGGATTCGGTGCCGGTGAGCACCAGAGCCTGGAGAGACCGTTCGGCGACGCCGATCCCGGGGAGCTGTTCGCCTGGGCCGGCGCCACGGCGAGCTGGCCCATGCGCACCGACCCCGGGGGGAGTCGCGGCCTCGACGACTACTTCACGCGAGACTTCGCGCGCAACATCGGTGCGGAGATCATGGGCCGCAACAAGTTCGGGCCTCAGCGCGGGCCCTGGCAGGACCATGACTGGCGTGGCTGGTGGGGTGACGAGCCGCCGTTCCACACCCCGGTGTTCGTCATGACCCACCACAAGCGTCCGTCGTTCACGCTCTCCGACACCACGTTCCACTTCGTCGACGGTGACCCGGCCACGGTTCTCGAACAGGCGCGGGATGCGGCGCAGGGCAAGGACGTACGACTCGGCGGCGGGGCCACCACGATCCGGGAGTTCCTCGACGCCGACCTCGTCGACACCATGCATGTGGCGGTCTCGCAGGTGCGGCTCGGATCCGGAGTGCGACTCTGGGAGTCCCCCGAGGAACTGCTCGACCGGTTCCACCTCGACGTCGTGCCCAGCCCGAGCGGTGTGACGCACCACCTGTTCTGGCGAAGATGAACAGGAGGGACCGGCCGGCGGACCTTCCCGCTCAGAGCACTAGCGGGTGGTCCAGCCGCCGTCCACCGCCAGGGTCGTTCCCACGACGAATGACGCGCGGTCGCTGCACAGCCAGGCGGCGGCCTCCGCGATCTCGTGGGGGTCGGCGATGTGCGGGAGCAGCGCCGAGTCGAGGAGCACCTTCTCCATCTCGGGGTGCCGGCCGAGCCAGTCGTCGACCATCTCGCTGCGGGTCGAGCCGGGCGCGATGGCGTTGACCCGGATGCCGTGGGCGGCGTACTCGGCCGCGGCCGCCTTGGTCAGACCGATCACCGCGTGCTTCGAGGCGATGTAGACCGAGGACACGGGGGTGGCGACCAGCCCGCCGGTGCTGCTGTTGTTGACGATGGCACCGCCGCGGCCGATCATCGCCTTCACCTGGGCGCGCATGCAGTTCCACACGCCGCGCACATTGGTGTCCATGACGGAGTCGTAGACGTCCTCGTCCAGCAGGTGCATGGGCTTGGGCTCCGCGCCGACGCCCGCGTTGTTGAAGGCGGCGTCCAGGGCTCCGTACGTGTCGACGGCGGCGGAGACGGCGTCGGCCATGGCTGCGGGGTCCGTCACGTCGGCGACGACGTACTGGGCCCGGTGTCCCGCGGCCACGAGTTCGGCGGTGAGCTCGGCCAACTGGCGCTCCCGGCGGGCGACCAGCGTGACGGCGGCCCCCTCACGGCAGAAGACCCGGGCTGCGGCAGAGCCGATACCCGCGCTGGCGCCTGTGATCAGAGTCGACTTTCCCTCAAGGAGGCCTCTACCAGCAGTCATGGTGTACGACAGTAGCACCACCGTTTTTCACATGATCGTTTTGGCAAGGCTTGGGTGAGAGGCAGTAGTTGACCACCGAACGGATACTCGTGACCGGAGCCACCGGCTTCGTCGGCTCCCACGTCGTGAAGCGGCTGCTGGCCGAGACCCGGCGGGGTGCGTCCCCCGCGTCGCTGCGGCTGCTGACCCACCGGACGTCGGCGCCCGCGGAGTGGGCCGGCGCGGAGGTCGCCGGGGGAAGCCTCACCGACCCCGCGTCCCTGCGCGGGATCTGCGACGGCGTCACGACCGTGATGCATCTCGCGGCGCGGATCGGTGGCACCGAGGAGGAGTGCCGCGAGGTCAACGCCGAAGGCACCCGGGCGCTGCTGGCCGAGGCCCGGCGGGCGGGTGTGGGGCGGGTCGTGCAGCTCGGCACCGCCGCCGTCTACAAGGACGTCGCCCACAGGGGCGAGGCCGAGGGCGTGCTCACCGAGGCACCCACGTCCCCGACCAGCGTCACCCGGCTGGAGGGGGAGCGGCTGGTGCTCGCCGCGGGCGGGACCGTGCTGCGCCCGCACCTGATCTACGGCGACGGCGACACGTGGATGATCCCGGCCCTGGTCCAGCTGCTCGACAAGCTGCCGTACTGGCTGGACGGCGGCCGTGCGCGGATGTCCCTGGTGTCCGTGGACGCCCTGGCCGGGGCGCTGGCGGCGCTCGTCCGGCTGCCTGTCGGTGCCGTCGGCGGGCAGGTGCTGCACGCGAGCCACCCGCAGCCGGTCTCCGCACGCGAGCTGGTCACGACGGTGACCGGGGAGCTGGGGCTGGAGGCTCCGCGCGGGGAACTCACCGTCGCGCAGGCGCTGGAACTGCTCGGCGCGGCCGACGACCCGGTCACCCGACGCCGCATCTCGCTGCTGGCCGTGGACCACTGGTACGACAGCACGCGCCTGTGGTCCCGCGTCCCGGCCGAGCCCGGGCCGGTCTTCGCCGAGGCGTTCGCGCGCCACGCCCCCTGGTACCGGGCACTGCTGAGCCGCTGATCCCCGCACAGCGGTTCAGCAGCGCCCGACGGCAGGGTCTTGCGCCGGAGTCACACCCGGCGTCGGCCGCCGTGCTCCGTACCGACGGTGCCCGTGACGGTCGCCGTGAATATCTTGCGGCCGTCCTGGTGGCCGGTCACCTCCACCATGCGGACCCCGGAACCCTCGGCGGCCGGGAGCTCCCGGGCGTCGATCCAGCAGGGGGCGTCGAGCTCGGCGTAGCTGTGGAACGCGGTCTCGATGCCCGACGGGGTGAAGGCGGCGTCGGGCAGCAGGCTGTAGGCGGCCTGGCGGGCGGCCTCGACCAGGACCATGCCCGGGTGGTGGTCATTGGCGTGCTCGAAAAGGATCGGGTGGCCCAGGTCGGGGTTCAGCAGCCAGCGGTCCGGCCGGTCCGACGGGGCGAGGACGACGTCGAACGGCAGCAGCCGTCCCGCGGTCGCCGCGGGGACCGGCGTCTCGCGGGCCAGCGGTTCGAGTAGAGCGCCGGGGCCGCGCTCGCCGCGGACCCTGCGGTACACCGCCGGGGGGACGCAGCTGAAGAGCGCCGTCCCGGAGGCCGCGACCACGCCGTTGCGGCGGATGGTCACGCGCAGGAAGCCGGAGAACCTGTTGCCCTTCCAGGCGAAGTCGGTGCAGGTCGCGATGAGTTCGAGTTCGGTGGGGCTGGAGCCGATGTGCAGCTGGGAGAGGTCGGACTCGAAGCCGAGGGTCCACAGCAGCACGTTGTGCCCCAGCGGGACCCCGTACTCCGCGTGGCAGAGGAAGAGGCCGACCTGACGGATCGTTTCCCCGGCCTGGACCGGGTCGTGGCTGGTGCCGTCGGCGCTGGTGAAGAAGGTGTGGGCACGGGGCCACTGGCCGGTGAGCGAGAAGACGTTGTCGCCGGTCTTCGTGCACCCGGTCAGGAAGACCTCCGCGAGGGAGCTGCGGTGCACGTACTCCCTCGGCACGGTGGTGGTCAGTTGGGGAAGTTCGTTACAGCGCGTCCATGGTGCTCCGGCGGTCTGGTCGGCCAGCACGGGGGCGTTCTTCTGGAACGTCAGCAGGGTCATGGACCTCTCCACAGAGCCGGGTTGACGGATGGGATGAGCACTCCCAAGCGCAAGATACGTACTCTCCGGTTTTGTTTGCAAGGTGATACTGGGGATCGCCTGTCGCACACGTCACCCCGGTTAGGGGTGGGACAGGGGTGTACCGATCGCCCCGATCCAGCCCCCACCAGGCAAGTCACGGTCGGATCACGCTGGGTGGGGATCGCTGGCTCCGCCCCAAGTGGGAATTGGTATTCCGGTCGGAGGGCGAGCGTGTCGCAGGGGAGGGATTGCGCCGTCGGCCGCTTTCGGTACCCCTGTCGTCGGGGCTCGCCGCCTGCGGGGAGCGCGCTTGGCGGTGTGGTCGTGGAGGTGCCACACTTGGGCCCGCCACTGGGTGTATACGAACCGGACAGGCGGTTTTGAAAGTGGGGAGCCGAGGCCACTCGACTCCCGGACCGCCGACCTCAGGAGGCACCGCAATGCTTCGTCAATGCCCTTTCGCCATCGACCCGTCGGGCCGCGACATCCATGCCGAGGCCGCACGGCTGCGGGAGTTGGGTCCGGCGGTCAGGGTGACCCTTCCGGGTGGGGTGCAAGGGTGGGCCGTGGCCGGCCACCACGCCCTCAGGAAACTGCTCGCCGATCCGCGCGTCTCGAAGGACGCCTACCGGCACTGGCCCGCCTGGATCAGCGGAGAGGTCGGCCCCGAGTGGCCGCTGGCGATCTGGGTCTCGGTGCAGAACATGATCACCGCGCACGGAGCCGAGCACACCCGTCTGCGCCGGCTGGCGCTGAAGGCGTTCACGCTGCGCCGGGTCGCCGCGATGCGTCCGCGGATCGACGAGGTCGTCGCCGAGGTCCTGGACGAACTCGCCCGACGGCCCGGGGACGAGCCGGTCGACGTGCGGGCGCACTTCGCGCACGAGGTCCCCACGCGCATCATCTTCGAGCTCTTCGGCATCCCCGAGTGGGCGCGGGCCAGGCTCTACAAGATCATCAACGGCTTCTTCGACACCGCGATATCGGCCGAGGACGCGCACCGCAACGGGGTCGACCTCTACGAGACCATGGGCGAGCTGGTCTCCCACAAGCGCGCCCACCCCGCGGAAGACCTGACCAGCGGTCTGATCGCCGCCCGGGACGACGAGGACGGCGCCCAGCTGACGGAGAAGGAGCTCGTCGACAACCTGATCCTGCTCTTCACCGCGGGCTACGAGACCTCGGTGAACCTGATCTCCAGCGCGGTGCACGAACTGCTGGCGCACCCGTCCCAGCTGGAACTGATCCGGTCGGGACTGGCCTCGTGGGAGGACGCGGTCGAGGAGACGCTGCGCAGGCAGCCGCCCGCCGCCAACGCCATCCTGCGGTACGCCGTCGAGGACATCGACGTCGAGGGAACGGTGATCCCCAAGGGCGACCCGATCATCGTCTCCCTGGCCTCGGCCGGGCGTGACCCGCAGGTCCACGGCGCCGACGCGGACGACTTCGACATCACCCGGGCCACCCGCAGCGACCACATGGCGTTCGGGTTCGGGCCCCACTACTGCATGGGCGCGACACTGTCCCGGCTGGAGGCCGCGGTGGCCGTGTCCGCCCTCTTCGGCCGCTTTCCCGGGATGTCCCTCGCCGTCCCGCCGCAGGGGCTGGGGCGCGTGGAGTCGTTCATCTCGAACGGACTTCGGGAGCTGCCCGTACGGCTCGGGCCGGACACCGTACAGGAATCTGGAGTCCCACACTCGTGACTTTGTGCTTGATAAAGTAAGGACCTTCTGGTTGGTTTTATATGGGAGATGGATCCTGTATGGGACCGATCCGCAGGGACGCACGGACATTCGGAGGCACTGTGGCACGGCAGGAGCGTGCGGTACGTACGCGTCGCGCGATCTTGGAAGCGGCCGCGGCGGTCTTCGACGAGCGTGGATACGAGGCCGCGACGATCGCGGACATCCTGTCCAGGGCGGGTGTCACCAAGGGCGCGCTGTACTTCCACTTCGCGTCGAAGCAGGAGCTGGCCCAGGGCGTACTGGACGAGCAGTTCGCCGAGGGCGGCGTGCCGCCCCGCGAGAGCAAGCTGCAGGAGCTGTTCGACGTCGCCCTGGTCCTCGCGCACCGGATGAAGTACCAGCCCATGCTCAGCGCCGGTGCCCGGCTCTCGCTGGGACCGGACATGCGCGAGATCTTCGGCGGCGGATCGGTGCCCGGATGGATCGAGTTCACCGAGGAACGGCTGGCCCAGGCCAAGGCGCAGGGTGAACTGCTGCCGCACGTGGACCCGGCGGAGACGGCCTGGATCATCTCGGCCTGCTGGACCGGGGCGCAGGTCTACTCGCAGACCCTCACCGACCGCGAGGACATCGAGTACCGGATCTCGGGTGTCTACCAGCACCTTTACCCCAGCATCGCGACGCCCGCCGTGCTGGCCCGCCTCGACATGGGCGCGGACCGCGGCGCCCGGGTCGTGGCGGAGATCGAGGCGCTGGAGTCCGCGGAGCCGCGGGAGCCGGCCCTCCCCTGACGCGCGGCTCGCGCGAGTGGTCTTCGAGTGATCCTTCAGTGCTCTCGCCGACCATGATCGCGAACGCTGTAATCCCCTGGGCAAACCGCGTCAGCGGTTTGTGGAGAACTCATGGTCAAGCAGGAACGTGCCGCCCGCACGCGTGAAGCCCTGATCCGCGCCGCCGCCGAGATCTTCGCGGAGGAGGGCTTCGTCACCGCCTCCATCGCGACCATCAGCCGGAAGGCGGGGGTCAGCGCGGGAGGGCTGCACTTCCACTTCGGCAGCAAGACGGAGCTGGCCGAGGCCGTCGAGGGCCGCGCGGTGGAAGCCGTACGGCGGATCACCGCGGCCGTGCCGGGCCGTTCCGGCGGCGCCCTGCAACTGCTCATCGACGGGGCGCACGGACTGGCGGCGCTGCTGGCGCACGACGTCGTCGTGCGGGCCGGGTTCGGTCTGTGCGCGGACTGGCGCCGCGACGCCGGCTGCGATCTGCGGCGGATCTGGCAGGGGTGGGTGCAGGACGTGTTCCGCGCCGCGGAGCGGGACGAGCAGCTGGCCGACGGGGTGTCACCCGAGGACGGGGCGCTGGCCGTCGTGGCGGCGACCGTGGGCTTCGAGGTGCTGGGCGCCGGCGAGCCCGACTGGGTGTCGCACAGGTCGCTCACCCGCTTCTGGGCGCTGCTGCTGCCGAGGCTCGCCGCAGAGCACGTACTCGGAGTGCTGGTGGCCGAGGGGTCGGGCGCGGAGCCGGCGGCCGGGCCGCAGGCAGCCGACGACGACCACCAATAAGCGGACCGGATGGTCTCTTTTTAGGTGAGTCCGCGCGCCCTTGAGGTCGGCGCGAGGGATGCCTGGCACATTGGGGGCCGCTTCCCGGGCGCCCCGGAGCTTCGATGAATCCGCAGGTCAGGGCCGATCTGAGACGGCGTCTGTCGACGGGTGACCGCCCTCTTGAGCAGCAAAACAGCGCGACCGGTTTGATATTGACAAACCGTCGGTCCTGTTTTTTACTGAGTGCGGCGAGAGTCGATCCCTCAACCCACCGACCAGGCAGGGGAGTACGGCGTGGACATCGATGTACTGGGCGCACTGGCGGTGCGTGAGAACGGAATATCCATCACACCCACCGCTCCCAAGCCGCGTCAGGTGCTGGCGCTGCTGGCCCTTCACGCGGACCAGGTGGTGCCCGTGTCCGCCCTCATCGAGGAACTGTGGGCCGGTGCGCCGCCCCGCAGCGCGCGCACCACGCTCCAGACCTACGTGCTGCAGCTGCGCGCCCTGATCGCGAACGCCCTGGAACAGGGCGCCCGAGCCGACACCGGAACCGAGGACGGGACCCCCGGCGCCGGACGCGGTCGGCGCACCGCCAAGGACGTGCTGGTCACGCTGCCGGGCGGCTACCTGCTCGACAGCGGCGGCGGCGTCAGTGACGTCCGCGAGTTCGAGCGGCTCTCCGGCATGGGCTACCGGGCTATGGACGCGGGTGACTTCCCGGGCGCGGCCCGCCAGCTGCGCGACGCCCTGTCGCTGTGGTCCGGCCCCGCCTTCGCCGACGTGCACGGCGGCATCCAGCTGGACATGGAGACCAGGCGGCTGGAGGAGACCCGGCTGTGCGCGCTCGACCAGCGCATCGAGGCCGACCTGCGGCTCGGCCGGCACCGTGAGCTGCTCGCCGAACTGACCGTGCTCGCGAGCCGGTACCGCACCCACGAGAACCTGCACGGCCAGTTCATGCTCGCGCTGCACCGCTCCGGCCGCCGCAGCGAGGCCCTCGACGTGTACCAGCGGCTGCGCGCCACGCTCGTACGGGAACTGGGCCTGGAGCCGTCGGCCGCACTGCGCCGGCTGCAGCGGTCCATTCTGATGGCAGGCCCCGAGAGCCCGTTGGAGGCGCCGGAGGCCAACGGCGAGCGTCTCGTGCGCGTGGGCTGACATGGGCGCTCTCACGACAACCCAGACCACGCGCCGGCCGCGGGGCCGGGCAACGGGCCGAGGAGGCATGGCGGTGCAGGAGAGGTCGGAGCGGACCCGCCGCAAGCTCGTCCACGCCGGGGCCGACTTGTTCAACCGCAACGGCTACGCGAACGCGACGCTCAGCGGGATCGCCGCGTCGGCCGGTGTGACCAAGGGGGCGCTGTACTTCCACTTCGCCTCCAAGGACGAACTCGCCGATGCCGTCCAGCAATGCGGCTGCGCCCTGCTCCACGCGCACATGCGCACGCTGCGCGAATCCGGGCTCTCCCCGTTGCAGGCGCTGGTCGACACGACGCACTGGCTGGCCCGCGCCCTGCACGAGGAGCCGGCGGTGCCCGCCAGCTTCCGGATCACCAAGGAGTGCACGGGCACGCAGCCGCCCGTCACCGACTTCCACCGCGTCTGGGTCGCGGCGGTCTGCGGTCTGCTGCGCCAGGCCCGGGACTCGGGCGAACTGCGCGAGGGGTGTTCCTGGGAGAGCGTCGAGTCGCTCGTCGCCGCGGCCGCATGCGGGATCGAGGTCATGGCGGGCACCGGAATGCCCTCCGCGGAACTGCGGCGCCGGGTGGCCGCGCTGTGGTCGATGCTCCTGCCGGTCCTCGTCCCCGAGGGCAGGGTGGAGGACTTCCGCACGGCGGCGCCGGACACCGCGTACCCGCGCGAGTTCTCGGCCAGCGCCGTCTGACCCGCGCCACCGACGACGGCTTGGAGGAGCCACCGATGACGAACGATCGCGCCGACGTGTTGTCCGACCTCATCGCGGTGCTCGGCGACGTGCTGCGGGTCGACCCGGAGCGGATCGACCCCGAGCAGACCTTCCAGTTCCTCGGCCTCGACTCGCTGCTGACCACGGAGTTCGTGGCCGTGGTCAGCGCCCGCTACGGGATTCGGGTGCCCGCCACCGACCTCTACGACCACCCCACCCCGGCGGCCTTCGCCCGGGAGGTCGCACGGGCGGCCGCGGCGGCCGGGACCACGGATTGGGGGCAGGCGCCCGGAACGGCCGCCCCGGCCCCCGTCCCCACCGCCGTCCCCGATCCCGTCCCCACCGCCGTCCCCGCCGAGGAGATCGTCGAGGTGCTGCGCGAACAGCTCACCGCGATCCTGTGCTGCGACAGCTGGGCCCTCGACACGGCCGCCCCCTTCGCGACGCTCGGGGTGGACTCGCTCCTCGGGGCGGAGTTCGTCGCGGTCGTCAACCGCATCTTCGGCCTGGACGAACGCGCCGTCGTACTGCACGAGTACCCGAACCTGGACGCGCTCGCGGCGTACGTCGCCCGGCGCAGCGGGGCACGGGCCACGCCCCCGGCCGTACGGGAACTCGAACTGCTGCTGGACGCCCTGCGCGACGGACGGCTCAGCGTCGCCGAGGCGCTCGTGCTGCTGCCGCGCCGGGCACAGGTCTGACGGGAGACGAGCCGGGATGGACGAGCGGGAGATCCTGACCCGTTTCAAGGACGGGACCCTGGACCGCAGGCAGGCGGTCGCGCTGCTGACGCCCGCCGTGGCCGCCGGCCCCGCGCTCGCGGGCGGCGCGCCGGAGATGCCCCCGCTGCCCTCGCCGCCGCACGCAACCGCCGCGCGGGACCTGACGGCGGCGCAGGCCCCCGTGGCCGTCGTCGGGATGGCCGGCCGCTTTCCGCAGGCCCCGGACCTCGCGGCGTACTGGCGGCTGCTGTGCACCGGCCGCGGCGCGGCCGCCGCGCCGCCGCCCGGCCGGCCCGGTACGGAGCCCGGCCACTACCTGGAGCGGGTCGCGGACTTCGACGCGGAGTTCTTCGGGCTCGACCCGCGGGAGGCCGCGCTGACCGACCCGCGCGCCCGCCTGTTGCTGGAGACGGCCTGGGAGGCGTTCGAGGACGCCGGATGCACCGGCACCCGGCTCGACGCGCTGCGCGCCCCCGACGGCACCGCGCGCGGTGTGGGGGTGTTCGTCGGCGCGGGGGAGGGCGACTGGCCGCTGCTCGCCGCCGAGGCGGGCGCCGAACCGGGCGGCGGGCACTGGGACATGGCCAACAGCGTGTCCCGGGTGCTCGGCCTGACGGGACCCAGCCAGTGCGTGGACACCGCCGAGGCCTCCGTGCCGACGGCGCTGCACCTCGCGCTCGCGGCTCTGGAGCGCGGGGAGTGCGCGGCAGCGCTCGTCGGAGGCGTCCACCTGCTCCTGCACCGGTGGAGCCTGCGGCCCGGGACGGGCGAAGCCGTGGGGGCGCTGCTGCTGAAGCCGCTGGAACGGGCCCTCGCGGACGGCGACACCGTCCACGCCGTCGTGCGCGGCAGCGCCGCGGCGCACGCGGAGTCCGGGATGCTCGGGGCGGCCCTGGAGCGGGCCTCGGTCACCGAGGAGGGCCTCGGCCTGCGCGAGACGGCGGCCTGCGCGCAGCCCTCGGTGGGCCGCAGCGGACCGGCCACCGGACTGGCGCTGCTCATGCGCGCCGTTCTCCAGCTGCGCCACGGCGTCCTGGTCCCCGCTCCCGGCCGCGCCGTCGCCGAGCCCTGGACGCATCCCGACCCGTCGGAGCCCCGCCGCGCGGTCGCGGGCCTGCGGGGTGCGGGCGGAGTCGACGCCCAGGTGGTGCTGGAGGAGTATCCGCCGACGTCGTCGCAGTACGACGGCTCCGCGCGCCCGGCCGGACGCGCGCAGCTGGTGGTGCTGTCCGGCCCGACACCACGCCATGTGAAGGCCACCGCGCAGCGGTTGGCGGAGTGGATGCGGGCGGGGTACGAGGTACCGGGCATTGCGGCGGTGGCGCGCGGGCTGCGGGCCGGACGCGCCGCCATGGACTGCCGGATCGCCGTCGTCGTGCACGGCGTGGAGGAACTGGTACGGGTGCTGGAGGACGCCTCGTGCGCGGACCTGCGCGGCGGGCAGCGGGATCCGATGCGACTCGGCGAGGCCGCCGAGACCGCCGGCTACCTCGCCGCCCTGTGGCACGGCGGCAGACTGGAACAGCTGCGCGACCTGTGGCTGTCCGGGGTCGACGTGGACTGGGCCGCGCTGGAGGCCGTACCCGGCGCGGGGGCCGTCTCGGTGCCCATGCCGCCGTCCGCGCTGCTGCGCACCGCCCTGTGGCTGCCGGCACGGTGAGCGTCAGCCTCTGGTTCTGCCCCGAGGCCGATCTCGCCCCGGGGCTCGCCGCCACCCTCGCCGCGCACTGGCTCGACGTCCACGAGCAGGAGACCGCCACCCGCTTCCTGTTCGAACGGGACCGGCGCCGGTACCTCGTGGCTCACACGCTCCTGCGCCGGGTGCTGGCCCTGGAGACCGGAATTCCCGAGGCGGAGGCCGACCTGCGGCGCCCCGCGCACGGACGGCCCTTCCTGCAGCCCCCGGCGGAAGGACTGCCGCGCGGCGGCGCGCTGGACTTCAGCCTGTCCCGCACCCACGCCCACACGCTCGTCGGCGTGGCCCGCGGCCACCGCATCGGCGTGGACGTCGAGCACACGGGCCGCGGCGCGGCCGCCCTGGAGAGCGTCGCCGAGGGCTTCGCGCGGACGGAGCGGGACTGGATCGCCCGCGTTCCCGCCGGGCCTTCGCGCACCCGCCGCGCGCTGCGGCTGTGGACGCTCAGGCAGGCGTACGCGAAAGCACGCGGCCTGGGCCTCGGACCGGGCCCGGCCCAGGAGGAGTACGCCTTCACGCGGGCGGACGAAGGCGGTCCGCCGGTCCTCACCGTGGCCGGGGACGGCCGGCCGGACCGCTGGCGCTTCCTGGAGTTCGAGCCGGCGGCGGAGACGGTCGCCGCGGTCGCCGTCGAGACCGGCACGCCGCACGGGGTGGGGCCGCCCGCCGCGCACCTGCGCACCGGATTCCCCTGGGGGCGCGCCACGCCCCGCGTCCTCGCCCTGACCTGAAACACCCCTCGCCTCTCAGCCGGTTCTCGACTTCCCCCGACAATTCGAGGAGATATCAAGTAGCGGTTGAATCGGAGGTGATAACCGGAATGCCGGACCGACGTCCTGAATTAGACATTCCGCCGGAGCGGAAGGGGCCCGGAATTCAATGGATTGGAAGGCCGCTCGACGGCTGCTCAAGGTTTTGGCGGCTATTCCCTGGGTCCCGCTACCGTGCACGAGTCGAAGGCTGGAAATCGACGGGAACTCGACGTTAGTGACGGAGGAGACCATGAAGATTCAGGTTCTGGGTCCGTTGAGTGCCGAGGTCAACGGGGGCTCGATTGTTCCGACCGCCAGGAAGCCGCGCCAGATCCTGGCGCTGCTCGCGCTCTACCCTGGCCGGGTCATGCCCGTACCGACACTTATGGAAGAAATATGGGGGACGCAGCTTCCGCACAGCGCGCTGACCACCCTCCAGACGTACATACTTCAACTTCGCCGGCGGCTCGGCACGGCCATGGGGCCGGGGGCCCCGGGAAATGCCAAGGAGCTGCTGGCGACCCGCCACGGGGGCTACCTCCTGCAAATGCCGCCGGAGTCCGTCGACGTCCACGAATACGAGCAGCTGGTCGTGAGCGGCCAGAGCGCCTTCGACAAGGGGGACGACGAGACCGCGGCCGTGCTGCTGCGCCGTGCCCTCGGCCTGTGGCAGGGGCACGCGCTGGTCGACGTACGGGTGGGGCCGATCCTGGAGATCGAGGTCATGCGTCTGGAGGAGAGCCGGCTCGTGACCACCGAGCGGCGCATCGACGTGGACCTGCGGCTGGGCCGGCACACCGAACTCCTGGCCGAGCTGAAGGAGATGATCGCCCGCCACCCGCAGCACGAGGGGCTGCACTCGCAGGCGATGGTGGCCTTCTACCGCTCGGGCCGCCAGGCCACCGCCCTCGACATCTACCGCAGGCTCCGCGCCCGGCTGATCGAGGAGCTCGGGGTCGAGCCCTCGCCGCAGCTGCAGCGGCTGCACCATGCGATGCTCGCCGTCGACCCGGCCCTGGACGTGGCCGCGGGACCGCGCCGCGGCTCGACCTTCAACCTGTACGCGGCGTAAGGCGCGACAGGCCGACGACGGACCGGATTTCGACACAGAAGGGCATGGGGATGGGCGTACGGGTGCTGTGCTTCGCGCACGCGGGGGCCGGGGTCTCGGCCTTCCACCGCTGGCCGAGGCTGGTCGGGCCGGGAGTGGAGACGAAGGCGTGGCTGCTGCCCGGGCGGGACGGGCGGCGCGGCGAGGCACGGGTGACCGACCGGGACGCCCTCCTCGCGGACCTGGCCCCGCTGGTGGAATCGGTCGTACGGGCGGGGGAGCCGTACGTGCTGTACGGCCACAGCCTCGGCGGCATGGTCGCCTACACCCTCGCCCGGCACCTGCACGCGCGCGGGCTGCCGCTGCCCGCCCTGCTCGCGATCGGCGCCCTGCCCCCGCCCGACGCGCCCGCCGCGCTCGCGACCTGCGCGGACCTGCCCGACGCCGAACTGCTCCAAGTCCTGGACACCCTCGACGCGGTGCCGGCCGGAACCGCCCCCGGCGACCTGTGGCACCGATCCGTCTTCCCCGTCCTGCGTGACGACCTCAGGCTCGCCGGAGCGCTGCGCGCCGCCGCCCGGGAACCCGGGGACGCGGGCCCGCTCCCGGTGCCGGTCCTGGCCGTCGCCGGGCGCGAGGACCGGCTTGGCACCCCCGAGGCGCTGGCCGGCTGGGCGCGCTGGACCACCGGCCCGTTCGCCCACCGCACCGTCCCGGGCGGGCACTTCTTCGTACGCGACAAGGCCCTGCCCCGGCTGATCGGGCGGGCCGCGCGTGTCGTGGAGCGGGCGACGACGCCCGCGCCGGCCGTGGCGCGGGGCCGGTGAGGCGGGCCGTCGTCACCGGCCTGGGCGTGGTCGCGCCGGGCGGTGTCGGTGTGCAGGGCTACTGGGATCTGCTCACCTCCGGGCGGACCGCCACGCGCGCCCTGACCCGCTTCGACGCCTCCGGGTTCCGCTCCCGGGTCGCCGCCGAGGCCGAGTTCGACGAGCTGGCCTGCGGGCTCAGCCTGGCCGAGGCCCTGCGGCTCGACCGCGGTGCCCAGTTCGCGGTGGCGGGGGCCCGGGAGGCTCTGGCCGACAGCGGGCTGGGCGGGCCGGCCGATGTACCGGATCCGCTGCGCCGCGGGGTCACCCTGGGCAGCGCGCTCGGCTGCGCGAGCTCCCTCGACCGGGAGTTCGCCGCCGCCGCGGGCCGCGCCACCGGCTGCCCGGCGTCGCAGCCCGGACGGGTGGCGGAGCGGCTGTACGACTACTTCGTGCCCTCCTCCATGGCCGCCGAGGTCGCCCGTACCGTCGGCGCCCAGGGCCCGGTGTCCTTGCTGTCCAGCGGCTGCACCTCGGGCCTGGACGCGATCGGGCACGCCGTCGACCTGATCCGCGAGGGCGGCGCCGACGTGATGGTCGCCGGGGGGAGCGAGGCGCCGATCTCGCCGATGACGCTGGCCTCCTTCGACGCCGTCCGCATCGCCTCGCACCAGCGCAACGAGGATCCGCAGGCCGCCGCCCGGCCCTTCGACCGCACCCGTGACGGGTTCGTCCTGGGCGAGGGCGCGGCCATGCTCGTGGTGGAGGAGCTGGAGCACGCGCGGCGCCGCGGCGCCCATGTGTACGCGGAGATCGCCGGGTTCGGCTCGCGCAGCAGCGCCTACCACATGACCGGGCTGCGCGCCGGCGGCGCCGATCTCGCCGAGGCCGTCCGCGCCGCGCTGGACGAGGCGCGCCTGGACCCCGGGGCGGTCGGCCACGTGGCCGCGCACGGCTCGGGGACCCGCAGCGGCGACGTCCACGAGACGGTGGCCCTCAAGCGGGCCCTGGGCGCGCACGCGCACCACGTACCGGTCAGCGCCGTCGCCTCCATGATCGGCTATTCGCTGGGGGCGCTCGGCGCCCTCGCCGTGGCCGCCTGCCTGCTCGCCGTCGAGCACGGAGTGGTCCCGCCGACCGCGAACCTGCACGAGCCCGACCCGGCCTGTGACCTCGACTACACGCCGCTCACCGCGCGCGAGCAGCGCGTGCGGACCGCTCTCACGGTGGGCAGCGGCTTCGGCGGCACGCACAGCGCGCTGGTGGTGACCCGCGTCTGACGGCCGGTGGTCCTTACGGCAGGTCGTCGCGGGAGACCACACGGTGGGCGGTGCGCCAGTGGCCGTGGCGGCGCACCAGCGTGTCCTCCATGACGCACACCCGGTGCACCGTGGGCTCCCCGTCGGGCGGGGTCAGGTACACGAGCGCGTAGGCGCGGGTGTGCACCGTGCCGTCGGGCCGCGGCTGTACGTCGAGCATGCCGAGCCAGTGCCGCAGCCGCTCACCGGTCCGCCGCGCCGCCTCCTCGTTGTGCCGCACGCAGGCGGCCAGCCCGGCCCGGCCGCGCACCGGGTGCGGCAGCGTCGGCACGTCGAAGACGGCCTCCTCGGTGAACGTACCGGCCCACGACTCGGCCAGGAACGAGTCGAAGAGCTGCATCTGGTGCGCGTAGAACTGCTGGATCTCGGCGTACAGCACACCGAACTCGGGCTGCTCGCGGGTGGACAGGTCCGTCGCTCCGGTGGATGTGGTCATGGTGTACAGCCTCTGCACGGCACATCGAGCACTCTTCGAACCCTCCTCAAGCGCCCGGACGGACCATGGGGACACGTCCGGTCAGTCCGATCAGGAGGAGCGCCGTGCCGAGATTCGCGTACCCATCGCTGCCCCTGGACGGCCTGCTGCGCCGCGCCGCCGAGCGCGACCCGGACGGCTGCGCCGTGCGCACGGCCTCCTCCGCGGCCACCTTCGCGGAACTCGACGCCCTCACCGACCGGTACGCCGCGTGCGTCACCCACCTCGCCGGCGGCCCCGGAGCCCGGATCGGCGTGGCCAACGTCCTCGGCCCGGAGTTCCCCGCCGCGTACTACGGAGCCATGCGCGGCGGCGGTACGGCCGTGCTGGTCAACCCGCTCATCAGGGAGGCGGGGCTCGTGCACGTCTTCACGGCCGCCGCCGTCGAGGTCGCCTTCGTGCCGTCGGCCACCGCCGAGGTGCTCACGAAGCTGCGCGACCGGCTGCCGGCGCTGCGCGCGGTCGTGGTGACCGACGCGGACGACGGCGTGGTGCCCGGGGACTGCGTCCCGCTCGCCGTGGCCCTCGCCGCCGCGCCGCGCACGGTTCCCGCCGGGCTCACCGGGCCCGGCCCCGATCTCGACGCCGACGCCTGCATCCAGTTCACCACCGGCACCACCGGGCGGCCCCGCGGGGTCCGGCTCACCCACCGCAACCTGGTCGCCAACGCCGCGCAGACGGCCGCCGCCCACCACCTGGACAGCCGTTCCGTCACCCTCAACCACCTGCCGCTCTACCACACCATGCACCTGAACTCGGCCGTGTTCGCGGGCGCCTGCCAGGTCCTGTGCGCCGACCCCGACCCGCTGGTTTCGCTCGCCCTGGCCGCCCGCAGCGGCGCCACGCACTACTACGGGCTGCCCGCCCGGCTGCAACGGCTGGCCGGGATGCTCGCGGGAACCGGCCCACGGCCCGAGGGCGTGCCCGCCGGGCCCGAGCTGACCGCGGTCCTCTCCGGCGGCACCGCGCTCGCCCCCGCCACGGCCCACGCGCTCTCCGTCCGGCTCGGCGTGCCCGTCATCCAGGGCTACGGGATGGCCGAGCTCTCCCCGCTCTCGCACTGCCAGAGCCCCGGCGACGGCGGCCACCGCGGCTCGGTGGGCCGGACCGTGCCCGGCACCGAATGCCGCATCGTGCACCTGGACACCCGCCGTCCGATGGACGTGTACGCCACCGGCGAGGTCCAGGTGCGCGGGCCCCAGCTGATGGCCGGCTACCTGGACGGCCCCGACGGCTCCGGGGCCGGTCCGGACGGCTGGTTCTCCACCGGCGACGTCGGCTACCTCAACGAGGACGGCGAGCTGTTCCTGGTGGACCGGCTCGGGGACGTCTTCAAGCACGACAACGAACTCGTCTCGCCCACCGCCGTCGAGAGCGTGCTCGCCGAGGACCCGCGGGTGGCCGACTGCGTGGTCGTCGGCTGGCCCGACCCCGTGCACGGGGCCGTCACCTGGGCCGGGATCGTCCTGCGCGACCCCACCGCGCCCGGCCTGCTCGACACCCTCGACTCGATCGTGGACGGCGCCAACCGGCGCCTCGCCCGCTTCGAGCGGATCCGCCGCGTCGAGGTCGTCGACGCCGTGCCCCGCACGCCCGTGGGCAAGCCCGAACGGCGCGCCCTGCGCCAGGCCCTGCGCGGCCGCGCGGCCGCCGAAGCCGCCGTCTGACCCCGGGACACCCGCCCCCGGACACCTGCCCCGACCTTCTGCCCCCGACCCCTGGAAGAGAGCGACCATCATGGTGACCTTCGTCGGACGGCAGCCCGTGCCGGACCCGGCCTCGGTGCTCGTCGTGGGCGCGGGCCCCGTCGGCCTGACCGCCGCCCACGAACTGGCCCGCCGCGGAGTGCGCGTACGTCTCGTCGACGCGGCGCCGGGACCCGCCCGCACCAGCCGCGCGGTCGCCGTCCACCCGCGGACCCTGGAGACCTTCGACCAGATGGGCGTGGCCGAACCGGTCCTCGCGAGCGGGCGGCACAACAAGGCGTTCACGATGTACGCCGGCGGGCGGCGCCTGGTGCGGCTGGAGGCCGACTACTCCTCGATGCCCACCCGCTTCCCCTTCACCGTCGTCATCGAGCAGACCCGCACCGAGGAACTGCTGCGCGAGGCCTGCGGCCGGCTCGGGGTCACGGTCGAATGGGACGTGCGGCTGACCGGCCTCAGCCAGGACCCGGACGGCGTACGGGCCCGCCTGGAGCACGGCGACGGCCGCGCGGAGGAGTACCGGGCGGCATGGCTGGTCGGCTGCGACGGCGGCCACAGCACCGTGCGCAAGGAGCTCGGGCTGCCGCTGATCGGCGAGTCCAGCGAGACCTGGGAGCTGGCCGACGCCCAGGTGGCCATGGACCTGCCGCCCGACACCATCTACTGGGTGCACACCGGCGGCCAGGCCCTGATGATGGTTCCCTACCAGCGCGAGGGCCACTGGCGGCTGCTCGACACCGCTCCCGTCGCGAGCCCCGGCATCGCGAGCCCCGCCCAGGCGCGCGAGAGCGCCGCCCGCTTCTCGCAGCGGCTCAGCGCGGGACTCGGGCGCGAGGTGCTGGTCGGCGAACCCGAGTGGAGCTCCGTCTTCACCTTCCAGCAGCGCATGGTGCCCGCCATGCACCAGGGCCGGGTCTTCGTGGCGGGCGACGCGGCGCACGTGCACAGCCCGGCCTCCGGCCAGGGCATGAACACCGGCATCCAGGAGGCGTACAACCTCGCCTGGAAGCTCGCCATGGTCGCGCGCGGCCAGGCGGGGCGGCCGCTGCTCGCCACGTACGGGCAGGAGCGGGTGCCCGTCGGCCGCAAGCTGCTCGGCTCCACCCGGCAGGCCACCTTCCTGGTGCAGTTCAAGAACGCGCTGGCCGGGGTGATGCTCCCGGCCGTCTTCTCCGTCGTACGGGGCGCCCCGCCGCTGCGCCGCGCCATCCAGCGCAAGGTGCTCGGCGGCATGTCCGGGCTGCTGCTGGGCTACCCCGACTCCCCGCTGACCACCACGGACGGCGGGCTGCGGCCGCCGGCCGGTTCGCGCGCCGCCGCGATCGCGGCCGGCCTGCCCGCGGGCCCTGCCCGGGCGGCGCTCCACGCCGAACTGCGCGACCCCCGCTGGACGCTGCTGTACGCGCCCGACGGCGACGAGGCGAGCCTGGCCGCCGAGGCCGCCGCCGGCGTGGCCGGGGAGTGGCTCTCGGTCCGGGCCGTCGGCGCCCGCCCCGGCACCGCGCCGGCTCCGCTGCCCGACCCGGACGGACTGCTGCGCGACGCGCTGGGGCTCGCCTCCGGCGGCTGGGTGCTCATCCGCCCCGACGGCTATCTCGCCGCGAGCGGCCCCGAGCTGACCGGGCGACGGCTGGAGCGGGCCCTGTCCGTGCTCGGCCCGGTGCTTCTCCAGCGCTCCTCCGTCGCCTCCCCAGCGCCTGCCGACACGGTCGAGGCAACCACCCGAGTCCTGGAGGGACGACGATGACGGCGACGACTGAACAGACGGTGCCCGCCACTTCCGTGGCACTGGTCACGGGCGCGACCAGCGGGATCGGCCTGGCCGTGGCCCGGGACCTGGGCCGGCGCGGCCACAAGGTGTTCATCTGCGCCCGCACCGAGACGGCCGTCAAGCAGGCCGTCGAGGACCTGCGGGAGGAGGGCCTGGAGGTCGAGGGCAAGGCAGCCGACGTCCGGAACAAGGAGGACGTCGTCGCGCTGGTCGCGGCGGCCGTCGAGACCTTCGGCCCCATCGGCATCCTGGTCAACAACGCCGGGCGCAGCGGCGGCGGCCGGACCGCCGAACTCTCCGACGAACTGTGGCACGAGGTCATCGACACCAACCTCAACAGTGTGTTCCTGGTGACCCGCGAGGTGCTCCGCAACGGCGGGATCGGCAAGGGCCCGTACGGCCGCATCATCAACATCGCCTCCACCGCGGGCAAGCAGGGCGTGGTGCTCGCCGCGCCGTACACGGCCTCCAAGCACGCCGTCGTCGGCTTCACCAAGTCGCTCGGCAAGGAGCTCGCGACGACCGGGACCACCGTCAACGCGGTCTGCCCGGGGTACGTCGAGACGCCGATGGCCGCCCGGGTGCGCGCCGCGTACGCGAACGTGTGGGACAAGTCCGTGGACGAGGTGCTGGAGGAGTTCGAGGCGAAGATCCCGCTGGGCCGCTACTCGACCCCGGAGGAGGTCGCCGGTCTCGTCGGCTACCTGACCACGCCGTTCGCGGCCTCGATCACGGCCCAGGCGCTGAACGTCTGCGGCGGTCTGGGGAACTTCTGATGACGTCCCTGGCACCGGAGACCGGGCGCATCCACCGCACGGTCCACACGACCGAGGTCGCCGCCCCCGCGGGCGTGGTCTACGGGCTGATCGCGGACGCGGCCAAGTGGCCGCTGTACTTCCCGCCCAACGTCCACGTGGAGCGGCTCGCCTTCGACGGCGTGCACGAGCACCTGGCGGTGTGGGCCACGGCCAACGGCGAGGCGAAGTCCTGGACCTCGCGCCGCCGCCTGGACGCGGCCGCCCGGCGGATCGAGTTCCGCCAGGAGATACCCGCGGCCCCGCTGTCGGCGATGACCGGCACCTGGATCGTGGAGCCGCTGGGCGCCGCGCGCTCGAAGCTGACCCTGCTGCACGAGTTCTCGGTGGCCGGCGACCGGGCCGAGGACGTGGAGTGGGTGAACCGTGCCACCGACACCAACAGCCGGGCCGAACTGGGCAACCTCGCCCGGCTCGGGGAACGCTGGGGGCAGCTGGACGCCCTGGTGATGTCCTTCGAGGACACCGTGCACATCGCCGCGCCCCCGGAGGCGGTCTACGCCTTCCTGGAGCGGGTCGGCGACTGGCCGCGGCTGCTGCCGCACGTCTCGCGGCTCGACGTGACCGAGCGGGGGGCGGTGCAGGTGATGTCGATGGACACCCTGACGGCGGACGGGTCCGCGCACACCACCGAATCGGTGCGGGTCTGCTTCCCCGCGACCGGCCGCATCGTCTACAAGCAGACGCGCACGCCGGCCCTGATGGAGGCCCACACCGGCTGCTGGACGGTGACCGGGGACGAGCACGGGACCACCGCCACCTCGCAGCACCGGGTGGTGGTGCGCGAGGAGGCCATCACCCGCGTCCTGGGGGATGGCGCCGACCTGCGCTCCGCCCGCGACTACATCCGTACGGCGCTGGGGCGCAACAGCACCGCCACGCTCACGTACGCCAAGCGGCACGCGGAGAGCTTGGCAGCGCCGCCGCGCTGACGGTCCGGCCCGCGGATCGGGCCGGGGGCGGCGGCTCCAGCCGCCCTCCAGCGCGGTCGTCGAGGCTCGGGAGGAGCGTCAGCGGAAACTACTCGTGGGGGCAAGGCGATGAGACGTGTGGTCATCACCGGCATCGGGGTCGTCGCCCCGGGGAAGCCCGGGACCAAGGAATTCTGGTCCCTGCTGACCTCCGGGCGCACCGCCACCCGTGCCATCACGCTCCTCGACCCCGCGCCGTACCGCTCCCGGGTCGCGGCCGAGGCGGACTTCGACCCGCTGGAGCAGGGGCTGGGCCCCGCCGAGGCCGAACGCCTGGACCGGGCCGCGCAGTTCGCCGTCGTCAGCGCCCGCGAGGCGCTGGCCGACAGCGGGCTGGCGGGATCCTTCGACCCCGCCCGGTGCGGGGTCACCCTGGGCAGCGCGCTCGGCTGCACCACCGCCCTGGAGCGCGAGTACGCCGTCATCAGCGACCGGGGCGGACGGTGGCTGGTCGACCACGGCCGGGCCGCCCGGCACCTGTACGACTACTTCGTGCCGTCCTCGATGGCGGCCGAGGTCGCCCGCACCGCCGGGGCACAGGGACCCGTCTCCCTGGTGTCCACCGGCTGCACCTCCGGCCTGGACGCGATCGGGCACGCCGTCGACCTGGTCCGCGAGGGCAGCGCCGACGTCATGGTCACGGGCGCCGGCGAGGCGCCCATCTCGCCCATCAGCCTGGCCTGCTTCGACGCGATCAAGGCGACCACCCCGCGCAACGACGATCCGGCCGGCGCCTCGCGCCCCTTCGACCGCACCCGCAACGGGTTCGTGCTCGGCGAGGGCGCGGCCGTCCTGGTCATCGAGGAGTTCGAGCACGCCCGGCGGCGCGGCGCGCACGTCTACGCCGAGATCGCCGGCTTCGCCTCGCGCAGCAACGCCTACCACATGACGGGGCTGCGGGCCGACGGAGCGGAGATGGCCGAGGCCATCCGCGCCGCGCTCGACGAGGCGCGACTGGACCCCGGCGCGGTCGACTACATCAACGCCCACGGCTCCGGCACCAAGCAGAACGACCGGCACGAGACCGAGGCGTTCAAGAAGAGCCTGGGTGCCCGCGCCCACGAGGTGCCCGTCAGCTCGATCAAGTCGATGATCGGTCACTCCCTCGGGGCCGTCGGCGCCCTGGAGGTGGCGGCCTGCGCGCTCACCATCGAGCACGGCGTGGTGCCTCCGACCGCCAACCTGCACGAGCCCGACCCGGCCTGCGACCTCGACTACACCCCGCTCACCGCCCGCGAACAGCGCACGGACACCGCCCTGACGGTCGGCAGCGGTTTCGGCGGCTTCCAGAGCGCCATGATCCTCACCCGTCCGAGCCTGAAGGCAGCAGCCGCATGAACGCCGTCGCAGCCCCCGCGTCCCCCGCAGACACCGACACCGCCGCGGCCCCGGTGACCACAGCCGTCTTCACCGGGATCGGGGTGGCGGCCCCGGGCGGGCTCGGCACCGAGACCTGGTGGGCCGCCGTGCTCCGCGGCGAGAGCGGCATCGGGCCCGTCACCCGCTTCGACGCCTCCCCCTACCCGGCCGGGCTGGCCGGTGAGGTGCCCGGCTTCGTCGACGAGGACCACGTCTCCAGCCGCCTGCTGCCGCAGACCGACCGGGTGACCCGGCTGTCGCTGGCCGCCGCCCAGGAGGCACTCGACGACGCGGGCGCCGATGTCACGGAACTGCCCGCCTACGGGGCGGGCGTGGTCACCGCGAACTCCTCCGGCGGATTCGAGTTCGGCCACCGCGAACTGCAGGCCTTGTGGAGCCAGGGCCCGCAGCACGTCAGCGCGTACCAGTCCTTCGCCTGGTTCTACGCCGTCAACAGCGGCCAGATCTCCATCAAGCACGGGCTGCGCGGCGCGTCGGGCGTCGTCGTCTCCGAACAGGCCGGCGGTCTCGACGCGGTGGCGCACGCCCGCCGACAGCTCCGCAAGGGCGCACGGCTCGTGGTGACCGGCGGCCTCGACTCGGCCCTGTGCCCCTGGGGCTGGGCCGCGCACCTCGCCGGCGGCTCCATGACCACCGTCGACGACCCGGCCAGGGCCTACCTGCCGTTCGCCGAGGACGCCTCGGGCCACGTGGTGGGGGAGGGCGGAGCCCTGCTCGTCCTGGAGGACGCGCGGAGCGCGGAGCGCCGCGGGGCCCACGTGTACGGGAGCCTGGCCGGGCACGCGGCCACCTTCGACGCCTCGCCGGAGCGGCCGCGGCTGGCCGACGCCGCGCGCCTGGCGCTCGCCGACGCCGGGCTGGAACCGGCCGACGTCGACCTCGTGTTCGCCGACGCCGCGGGGGAGCGGGCAGCCGACCGGGCCGAGGCGGAGGCCATCGCCTCCGTGTTCGGACCGTACGGGGTGCCGGTCACCGCGCCCAAGAGCATGGCCGGGCGGCTGTCCGCGGGCGGCGCCGCACTCGACCTGGCGGCGGCCCTGCTCGCCCTGCGCGACCAGGTGATCCCGCCGACCACCGGCACCGAGCGGCCCGCCGCCGACTGTCCCGTGGACCTGGTCACCACCGCTCCGCGCACGGGCGTGGCGCTGCGCACCGTCCTGGTACTTGCGCGGGGCCGGGGCGGCTTCAACGCGGCGGCCGTCGTCCGGGCCGCCTGACACCACCACCGACACAGAGGAGAGACGTCCATGGGACAGGAGCAGATCGAACTGGCGGACCTGGTCAGGCTGGTGCGCGAGTGCGCGGGCCAGGCCGAGGGGACCGACCTCGACGGCGACATCCTGGACTGCGATTTCGGGGACCTCGGCTACGACTCGCTGGCCCTGCTGGAGATCACCGGCCGGGTCGAGCGCGACTACGCGGTCATGCTCGACGAGGAGGAGCTCGACGAGGCCTACACGCCGCGCCGCTACCTCGACATGGTCAACCGGGCGCTGTCCGCCTCGCGGGCCGCGGTCTGACATGGACGTACGGGCCGTGCACGGAACGGAGGTACGGGAGAGCGACGTGTGCGTCGTCGGCGCGGGTCCGGCGGGCCTCGCCCTGGCCCTCATGCTGCTGCGCTCGGGGGTGCGCACCACGCTGGTCGAGCGGGCCACCGCCTTCCGCCGGGACTTCCACGGCGAGATCCTGCAGCCCGGAGGACAGCGCGTCCTCGACGACCTCGGGGTACTGGCACCGGCCCGGCGCCGCGGCTCGCGGATCCTGGACGGGTTCCAGGTCGTCCAGGGCGAGCGGCTGCTGCTCGACATCGACTACCGGCGCCTGCCCGCCCCGTACGACCATCTGCTGGCCCTGCCGCAGCCCTTCCTGCTCGGTGAACTCCTCGATGCCTGCCGCGCGCTGCCCGGGTTCACGTACCTGGAGGGCCACCGGCTCGCGTCGCTCGTCGAGAAGCGTCCCGGCGCCCCGGTCACCGGAGTGGTCACGCGCGGACCCGACCACGCTCCCACCGAGGTCCGCGCCCGCGTGGTCGTCGGCGCCGACGGGCGGTACTCCAAGACCCGCGCGCTCGCCGGTATCGCCGCCGGGCGCTCGGAGGCCTTCGCCCAGGACGCCGTGTGGTTCTCGCTGCACGCGCCCGGGCGCACGACGGGCAGGGTCAGGGTGCACCGGGCCGGCGGCAGCGTCGTGCTCGTCCACGAGTCCCATCCCGACCGGCTGCGGGTGGGCTGGACCCTGCCGCACGGCAGCTGGCGGGACGTCGTCGCGCGGGGCATGACCGACGTACGCCGGGAACTGACCCGGACGCTCCCGCAGTTCGCCGATCTGCTGCACGAACAGCTGTCCTCGCCGGCCCAGCTGACCCTGCTCGACGTGTTCGCCTCGCACGCCGGGGAATGGGCCCGCGACGGCCTCGTCCTGCTCGGGGACGCCGCGCACACGCACGGGCCCGTCGGCGCCCAGGGCGTCAACCTGGCCCTCCAGGACGCCGCCGCCCTGCATCCCGTCCTGGTCGACGCGCTGAACGCGGGCCAGGTCTCCCGGGAGCGGCTCGCCCCCTACCAGCGGCGGCGCTGGCCCGTCGCGCAGGCGGTGCACCGGATGCAGCGGGTCCAGACCGGCGCGGTGTTCGGCGCGGGCGGCGGCCCGCTCACGGACCTCGTGCGCACCCGGGCGGCCGCCGCCGTCAGCCGCACCCCGGTCGGCGCCCGGATCGCCCGCAGGGTCGCCCACGGCACCGATCCGCTCGGGGTGCGGACCGACCTGTTCACCGTCCGCCCGGCTGCCGCGAAGGTCTAGGCGGAGGGCTGTCCGTCAGTGGTCCGGGCTCGGCGTGGCAGTGCTGGCCGTGGCCGTTGCGGGTTTCGTGTGGAGGATGTCGCGCGCCTGGTTCGCGGCGCGGATGGTGCTCTCGGCGACGAAGTCGAGGAAGCGGGCGACGTTCTCGAGGCGGGTGGCGGCCGGGGTGCCGGGGCCGAGGACGTCGACGCCCTGCCGTGCGGTGTCGACGAGTTGGGCGATGCCGCGGGCGCTGGCCAGCATCGACTGGTACCAGACGTCGGCGTCGACGACGTAGCGCTCGCGGCGGCGTTCGTCGCGTTCCCGGCGGATGAGGCCCTGGCTCTCCAGGAACGTGATCGCTTTGGAGACGGACGCCGGGCTGACCTGGAGGCGCTGGGCGAGTTCGGACGCGGTGAGGCTGCCCGAGTCGGTGGTGAACAGGCAGGCCAGCACCCGGGACATCATCTTGGGCGCGCCCGTTGCTGTGACGACATTGGTGAACGCCTCCTCGTACTCGCGCACGGCCTCGGCGTCGCGTCCGTGGGCCTGCGGTGCCGCCTCCGACCCCCGGGGTACGGACTGCCGGCGGTGGGCGCGGCGTTCGGTGGCGCGGTGGGCGAGGTCGGCGCGGTAGACGGTGGGGCCGCCGTTGCGCATCACCTCACGCGTGATGGTCGAGGTGGGGCGGTCGAGGCGTCTGGCGATCTCCGCGTAGGCGAGGCCGTCGGCCAGTCCCACCGCGATCTGCTGACGTTCCTGCTGGGTGAGTCTGCCTCCCGGCATCGCGATCTCCTTCGTGGTGCGTGGTGTCTCCAGTATAGCGTTCACTTCCAATCCATTGCAACGAACGGGGTGGGGTTTGTTGCGTTAGATCTCAGACTGTTGCAACGATTTCCTTGCCATGACCTGCAATGATAGCAATTCTGCGCAACGAGTGTGTTGCCCAGTCTTTGAACGCAACGTAGCTTTTCCCTCATCGGAAAGAGCGGGCCGACGGAGCGCCCGCTACTGATGAAGGAGAACGCCTTGCAGAAGTTCGACACCGCCGCGCCGATCGCCGCCGTCCTGGACATCCCCGCGGGACGTATCCGGTTCATCGCCGCGGACCGGGCCGACACCACGGTCGAGGTCCTGCCCGCGGACGCCTCCAAGGGCCGTGACGTGAAGGCGGCGGAGCAGATCGAGGTCGGATACGCCGACGGCGTCCTGCGGATCGGGGCCCCGGCCGCGAAGAACCGGATCCTCGGCAACTCCGGTTCCGTCGAGGTGACGGTCCAGCTGCCGGCCGGCTCCCGCGTCGAGGCGAAGGCCGCCCTCGCCGAACTGCGCGGCGTCGGACGTCTCGGCGACGTCGCCTTCGAGGCCGCACAGGCCACCGTCAAGCTCGACGAGACCGACAGCGCCCACCTCACCCTCCAGGCCGGTGACGTCTCGGTCGGCCGCCTGGGCGGCCCCGCACAGATCAGCACCCAGAAGGGCGACCTGCGCATCACCGAGGCCGTGCGCGGCACGGTCGAACTGCGCACCGAGGCCGGTGACATCTCGGTCGGCGCCGCCCGTGGAGTCTCCGCCTCGCTGGACGCGGGCACCTCTTACGGCCGCATCCACAACGCGCTCAACAACACCGACCGCGCCGCCGCCGGCCTGAACATCCACGCGACCACCGCCTACGGCGACATCACCGCCCGCAGCCTCTGAAACCGCCCGCAGCCTGCAGAAGGAGCACCCTCATGACCAGCTTGGCCATCGCGGCGAACGGGCTGCGCAAGTCCTACGGCGACAAGACCGTCCTCGACGGCGTCGACCTGGCCGTCCCCGAAGGAACGATCTTCTCCCTGCTCGGCCCCAACGGCGCCGGCAAGACCACCGCCGTCAAGATCCTTTCCACCCTCATCTCCCCCGACCCCGCCGGTGGCCAGATCCACGTCGGCGGCCACGACGTCGCCGCCGACCCGCAGGCGGTGCGTGCCGCGATCGGTGTCACCGGGCAGTTCTCCGCCGTGGACGGCCTGATCACCGGTGAGGAGAACATGCTCCTGATGGCGGACCTGCACCACCTGTCCAAGAGCGAGGGGCGGCGGGTCACCGCCGAGCTGCTGGAGCGCTTCGACCTCACCGAGGCCGCGAAGAAACCCGCCTCCACCTACTCCGGCGGCATGAAGCGCCGTCTCGACATCGCCATGACGCTGGTCGGCGACCCGCGGATCATCTTCCTCGACGAGCCGACCACCGGGCTCGACCCGCGCTCCCGGCACAACATGTGGCAGATCATCCGCGAGCTCGTCACGGGCGGCGTCACCGTCTTCCTCACCACCCAGTACCTGGAGGAGGCCGACGAGCTCGCCGACCGCATCGCCGTGCTCCACGACGG
>NZ_JBIAHP010000036.1:0-48420 GCF_042870715.1 Streptomyces sp. NPDC006463
GCCACCAGCGGACAGCACACGCGCACGCAAACGCCCGGCCGGGAACATCCCGGCCGGGCGTTTTCGCGTACCCGGCCACCGAACTACGCGCGCCGCCGACCATGGCGGCGTCTTCCGGCACCCGCCGTGCAGGACGTGCCGGGGTTCGGGGCGGGTCCGGCCGAGGCCGCAGGTTGAGCGAGGATGCGCCGCGGTGAGCTCCGGACTGTGGAGTCTCATGGTGGGCTCGTGTCGGTGTCGTGGCTGCCGTGACTGTCCGGGCCTTTCTTGGAGAAGGGGTGGAGGCCCAGGAGGTCCCTGGCTGCCTTTCCCCGGGTGCTGCCGGGGCTGATCAGCACGATGATCACAAGCACCACGTAGGAGCCTGCGATGGTGGCGGCAAGGATGAGAGCGGCGCTGGTGCCGCTGTGGAGGAGTTCGAAGATAGTCACCGTCGCTTGCCCGGGTAGCCCCCTTCTTTGCAGGCGCCCGGGGGAGCGTTAGGGCCTAGGAGGGGAGCGACCGGGCGCCGAGTCGGTCGTGGCCATGAGGGGGGCGAAGCATCGATTCGTCTTGAGAGCCATTGCGGCGGGCCTTTGGCGGTTGGGGGTCGGTGGTCGGCGGCGGTTGACCCGCGCGCTTTCGTCTACGTCCCATTTCGTCGCACTGGCGGCGTCAGGTCACGTCACGGAGACTCGTGACTTGACGGCTCGGAGTACGACGATCACCACCGGGACCGCACTCGCCGACCGAAGAGCACCGATGAGCAGCGGCGCGTCCGCCCTACCGGCAGCCTCCTGGCGCCCGCGGCACGCGCGGACACTCCGCCCCAAGCGAAACGTCACCCTGCGATGACGCCAAGTGATTCTCGGGAGGCCTGGGCCGAGCCGCGCGGCGTGCGCCGTCGGGATCCGCCGACTCGTCGAAACCTGCCCGAGCCTCGTGGGGCGGCGCAGTGTCGGCGGCAAGTGGCCTGACCGTGGCTCGGCGAGGGTTCAGGCGGCCGGTTCCAGGCGGACGCAGCACCGGCCGGGTTCCGCTGCCAGGCGCGCATCGAGGCGATCGTCGCCGAGTCCGGCAAGGATGCCGTGCAGCAGGTGGAGGTTCATGCCGCAGACGGTCCCGGTGTGGTGCCGGGCCAGAGCGTGGAAGGGGCAGTTGGCCAACGCGATGGCGTCGCCCTCGCGCCGCGGCTCGAAGCCGTGCTGCTCCAGCGTCTCGACGATTCCCCCCGACGCGTCCCGGCCCAGTTCTTCGCCCAGTTCCTCGGCCTTGCGGTGGAGGACGGCCCGCACTGGTTCCCCGGTGGCCTCCGATACCTCGATCGCCTGCGCGAGCAGTTCCCCGGCCAGCTCGTACCGCCGGTCGGGCAGGCTGACGGCGATGTGCCGGTCCGAGCGCAGGTAGAGCTTGGCCGGCCGGCCTGCGCCGGGTCCCGTGCGTCCTGTGCGCCGCTCGTAGACGACGTCGAGCAGTGATGCGTCGGCCAGGCGGTCCAGGTGGAACGCGGCGGTCTGCCGTGCCAGCCCGAGCGCGGCCGCGGCTTCGTCCCGGCTGACGGGCTCCGGCTGACGCACCACGTGCTCGTAGAGACGTCTGCGGGTCGGCTCGTCCAGCGCGGCGACGGCGGCAACGTCAGGGTCGGAGGTGTCCTTCGGCTGGTCCACAAACCCAGTGTAAAACCAACAACTCTTGACTAAAGAAGGAATCGGAGTTTCTATCGTTAATGAAGCTTGTTGATAGAAGGAGGGTGTCATGACAGCCTCGAACACCACGCCCGTCACTCGCCGACGCGCCGAGCTCAGCGAGCCGGGACGCCAGGCGTTCTGGATCCTGCGCGCCGGCTTCACGGTGGCCCCGATCCTGTTCGGCCTCGACAAGTTCACGAACCTGCTCGTCGACTGGCCTTCCTACCTCGCGCCCTGGATCGACGATGTCGTCCCCGGCAGCGCGCAGGCCGCCATGTACGCCGTCGGCGTGATCGAGATCGTCGCGGGCATCGTCGTGGCCATCGCCCCGCGCTTCGGAGGCTGGCTGGTCGCCGGTTGGCTCGCAGGCATCATCGTCAACCTGCTGACCATCCCCGGCTTCTACGACATCGCGCTGCGCGACTTCGGCCTGCTGCTCGGCGCCGTCGCCCTGGCCCGCCTCGCTGAGCACTACCACCGCGAAGACCGCTGAAGCGCCCGACCTGCAGCGGCCCAGAGCGCCCGGGCGGTACGGCCCGCCGCGCGGCCCGGGCGGAAATCGATGCAGCCAGTCGCGACCCCGTGGAACTGTCGCAACCAGTTAGCGCACCGTCCGACTCCTCGCCCTCGACTGTGCAGCCCAACGGCGCTGGTCTACCCCTGGCAGAGCGACTGGTGGATGATCTGCCACGTGACGGAGGAAGTGGAACCAGGAGCGGGCGCATGCGGAGATGAGGCCCAGGCCTGGCGCGCCCGGTTCGGCTGGGCGGTTGGGCTGCTCTCGGACGATCTCGCTGAGCGGGCTGCGGCACTTGCGCATCTGGACAAGGCCAAGAGGAACGTCTGGGACGCCCTCGATCGGTTCAACGACGTGTGGCAGCTGACGAGGCCGCTGGGGGCGGAGGAGCAGTACCGGGAACCGGTCTTCAGGCGGGCGAGGGAGGCGTACTCCGATGCCTGTGAGCACTCACTGCCCGAAGGGTTGTGTCACCGCCCGCGCGGTGCCGACATCACGGTGTGGCCGGGTCTGCCCTACGCTCTCCTCTTCCTGGAGTGGGAGGCGCGGCACCCCGAGGAGTGGACGCGGCATGCGAAGGCGTGGGGCACGAAAGAGGCGCTCATACGAGATGTGGCTGTTGCTGACCACGATGCAACGGTCAAGGCGAAGCTCACCGATCTGATCGAGGTCGTCGTACAGCGGGCCTACCGCTGTAAGGACCGCGAGTACGTGCGCGTCGCACGGGCCGTCGACAGCGAGGATCTGCGTGGCAGGCTCGGTAAGGCTGCTCAATCGGATGATCCTTGGGCGCGGTGCCAGGCCGGGTATGTTCTCTGGCTCCTCGATCGCCCCGAGGTGCCGAATACGCGCCACGTCTGGCGGACATGGATCGCGGCACCTTCCGGAAGCTGAACTCGGGCCGATTCATGCCTCGGGCTGCCGGGCCGCCCGCAAGAGGAGCAGGGCGATGTCGTCCGTGCGGGGTGCGGTGTGTTGGGCGTGCCGCAGGAGGGTGTCGGCCACATCGTCCAGGTTCTGCGTTCCGGACCGGTCGAGGTGCCGGGCGAGGCTCAAAGTCGCCGCTTCGATATCGGCGCCGGGTGTTTCGACAAGCCCGTCGGTGTAGAGGACCAGAAGCGCGCCCGCCGGGAAGGAGATCTCACGCGTGGGGTACTCGGCGGATGGCTCGATGCCGAGCAGCAGTCCGGGTGGCACCTGCAGTACGTCGGTGGCTCCGCCCGGGTACTGCAGCAGGGGTGGCGGATGGCCGGCGCTGGCGAGCCGCGCCCGCCCGAGCGCGAGGTCGATCTGGGCGATCAGGCAACTGGTGAACAGGCCCGGGTCGAGGTCGGTCAGCAGGCGGTTGGTCCGGGCGAGGAGTTCCGAGGGCGGTGTGCCGGCGGTGCCGTGGGCGTGGACGGCGGTGCGGACCTGCCCCATCAGTGCGGCGGCATTGACGTTGTGGCCCTGGACGTCGCCGATGGCGGCGAGGACTGTCGAGGGAGTGGGTCGGATCAGGTCGTAGAAGTCGCCGCCGATGTCCATGCCGTGCCCCGCCGGCCGGTAACGAGCGGTGACCTCCAGATTCGGGACGCCCGGCAGGGTGTGGGGGAGCAGGCCGGTCTGCAGGGTATGGGCCAGGGCGTTCTTGGCGTCGTAGAGCCGGGCACGGTCCAGTGCCTGGGCGATCAGCCCGGCCAGCGAGGTCAGTAGGGCCCGCTCCGCCGGCGGAAAGGGCCGGGGCCGGTCGTACGAGAGGACCAGCAAGCCCACCGCGTGGCCGGAGGCGGTGAGTGGCAGGAACGCCCAGGCGTTGCGTCCCTCCTGGCGCGGCGCGGTGGGGTGGGCGCGCCGGAACTCCTCGTAGCTGGGGAAGAAGACCGGGGCACCGGTGGCGAGCACCTGCGCGTTGGTGACGCTCGACGTCAGCGGCGCGCCGTCGAACCGTTCGATGAACCCGGGCCGGTAGCCGCGGTGGCCGATGATCCGCAGCCGTCCTTCCTCGACCGCCATGAGTACCAGGCCTTGCGGGCCGAGTGCCGGAACGATCTGATCGGCCAGGCGTTCCATCACGTCGCGGACGCCGATGGCCTCGGCAAGGGCGGCGGCCAGGTGCGTCAGGTGGTAAAGCCCCAGGGCGCCCACCGGCTCCTGTGCCACGTGCGACATGCGTGCCGTAGCCGGGGCGGGGGCGAGAGCGGCTGGGTCGGCCTTGCCGGCGGTGACCGATTCGGCGGGCGAGATGTGCAGGCTGATGCCGCGCTCGTCGGGATAGAGCTGGAAGAACAAGCGTACGTCAGGTGGGCGGACCGCGGTGAAGGCCGTCGGCTGGCGGGCCACCACGGCGGCCCGGTAGCGGTCCTCCACGAGGGGATCGCGCAGCCACGGCAGGACCTCCCAGGGGCGCCTGCCCAGGAGCTGGGACGCTTCGCTGCCGACCAGGACGGCGCCTGCCGCGTTGATGAAGGTGATCTTGCCGTCGAGGTCCAGTGCGCAGCAGCCCAGGGGCATCCGTTCGGCGAAGTCGAGGGCGGCCGCCGCCCGGGCGGGGTCCTCCTGCAGCCGCACCGGTGCGGGGACGAGACGCGGCTCACCTTCGGGCGGCCACTCCGCGCCACCCTCCACCGCAGCCTGCCGCAGACGCTGCCCCGCGTGGCGGGCGAAGGTGTCGATCGCCTCCTGCTCCCGCTCGCTGAGCCGCGGCGGGTGCCAGACCGGCCACAGGAGGACGATGCCGCCCCGCACCTCGTCGTCGCCGTCGGCGAGCGGAGTCGCGGCGAGGAGGAAGTCGTACGGGAGCACCAGCCCCAGCCGCGGGTACCGGCGGGCGATCTCCTCCTGGCCGCCGCCCAGCCAGACGAGTCGCCGCTCGCGGATCGCGTCGGACACGGGGATGGCCTCGTCGAGGGAGACGCGTGCCCACGGAGCGGTGATGGGCGGGGGTACCCCCGCCACGAGCCCGAGCCGCAGGACCCGCTCGCCCGACCCCAGCAGGTACACCAGGCCCACGGAGGCGCCGGTCTCCTCCATGAGGTCGGCCAAAGGCCCGTCCAGCCGGTCCCGACCTCGGTCGGCTGTCCAGTCCGTCCCGCCCGTGTGCCGCACCGGCGCTCACCCGGCCTTTGGGTGAATATCGCTCATAAGAGGACGATAGGCCCGGCCCTCCGTAGCGGCATCACCCGGGCGGTCCGTAGCGGGTGCCCGGTGAAGACGGCGCGGATGCCGGCGCGGCGACGAGCCGGTGGCGGCTGGGGCCGACCAGTGCTCTGTAGGCCGTTCCGCTGCGCAACGGCCACCGGCTCCCGCCTCTGCCGAGCCGGAGCCGGTGGGTGAGCTGGAGACGCCTACCGTGCGGATGACCGACCGTTGCTGTGCGCCAAGCCCGGCAGCGGTCTCGTACCCGATTCCCTTGGTCGCGCCGGTGACCCTGTACACCCTGATTCCGCATGCCAGTAGCGTGCTCGGACTGGCAGGGTTGCGGCTATGTCGAGAGATCCGTTGCTGGCCAGAGCCCGGCGGCTGTGGGAAGGTCTGGCCCGGGTGCCGGTGTCGTTCGCGCCACTGGGTGGGGTGAGCGTGGTCGTCTCGACGGAATCGGCGTTGAGCCCGGTCGGCTGGGTCGGCGTCGTGACTCTGGGCGGGTCGGCGATCGTGACCGCGCCAAGCGCGAGTACGGCTGCGATCGTTCGGGACGCTCTGGCGATGCTGCCGGTGGAGGCAGTCGCGGACGCCGAAGCGGTCCGCGAGGTCCTGCCGGTGGCTCGGGTGCTCGGTCCGGCGGCATTGTCGTACGTGTCCCCAGCGGGCTTCCGCCGTGCAGAGCCTGATGTGCTGGCGGTGGAACAGCTGCCGGGCAGTCATCCGGAACTTCGGAAGCTGGAGAAGCTGGCAAGCCATGAAGACGCGGGCGAGGCCGCTCTGGACGAGATCACCTCTCCCGCCTTCGTGGTCCGCGAGCGCGGTCAGGTAGTCGCCGCTGCTGGATACCGGGCTTGGCCGGGCTGGACCGCCCACATCAGTGTGCTCACCGCGCCGGAGTCGCGGGGGCAAGGGCTGGCCCGGTTGACGGGTTCGGCGGCGGTAGCACACGCGCTCGCGGCAGAACGGCTGCCGCAATGGCGTGCCCGCCCGGCGGCCTCCCGGCGCGTCGCGGCATCACTGGGGTTCGAGGAACTGGGTTCGCAACTCAGTATCGAGATCGCCTAGGAGAATTACTTGGCAGAGGTGTCGGCTCGTCCACGAGCCGACATCGAACAGATGGCAATCCGATCGAGTGGGGGCGGGGACGCTACCGCCACGACGGTCGGCGGAAGGAGGCCGTGGTGTGCAAGGTGGACCACCAGGCGGCGGCAGCGGCCGCAATCGCGGAACTGACGACGGCGCACCCGTACCTGGCGGGGGATCCCACCCCGCACCCCGCACTGGCAGGGTGCGAGGAGGTCGCCTGGTCGACCCTGCCCGGATGCACGGAGGGTGTCCCGGCCGTGCTGTACGGACTGGTGGACCCCGAAGCCGCCGAGGTCGCGGGACGGGCGCTGCGCTGGCTGGTGCTGGCAGGGCCGATGCGCATCACCGCGGCGATGCCTGCGGTAGTGCCGTTCCTGCTCCGTCTGGCGGCCGACCCCGCGGTGCCCCACCGGGGCAAGCTGTTCGACGTCGTGTTGGTGGCCGCGGCTTTGTCCGAGGCGGTGGACCCCGGTAACTCGTGGGACTTGGCCATCAGCGGCCCCGAAGAAGAGCACCCCGAGCGAGCCCTGTGCCGCGCGGCCTTCGAGGCTAACGCGGCATGGGTGCGCCAGCTGCTGGTCGAGGACCAACTCCCGGCGGGCGAGCCGCTGCACCAGGACGAACGCGCTTCGCTGCTACGGGCCGCCGGACTGCGGGGATCGTCTTCGGGGCGCCGCTGGTGAGCGCGTCCGTATGGCCGTCCAGGCAGCGAAGCGCCGTCGCACGGTCTACTGCTGGCAGCGCCCGAAGGTCACGACATAGGTTCCGCCCTGGCTCGCGCCGGCCCCGGCCGGGTCCGCCGAACCAGGCTGGGCCCAGGCGCCGATCTCTCGCATCGACGGGTCCAGGATGATCTGGCGGTGGCCCCACGTGCTGACGTTCATCCACCAGTTGACCGCGGCGTTCGGGGTCCCCGAGCCGCCCCAGCCGGTGTACGTGATCTCGGCGACGGCCCATGACGTGGGGTTGGGGCAGTAGCCCGCGGCGAGGATCCGGCTTTGCGGTGTCGATCCGGTCTGCGGGTTGCGGTGCGAATCCTTGCCGGGGCCCCACCACTTCAGCTGCACGGCGGCGGCGGAGTGCTGCTGCGCCGCAGTTGTCAGGGCCTGGTTCGTGGTGAGGGCAGAGAGCCCCCTCTGTGTGCGCTGGGCGTTGATGAGGCAGATCAGCGCATTGCGGACGGCGCTGTCGTTGCTGCTGCTCGGGGCTCGGGCAGCGGCCGCCGCGTCGCACGCGACGGCCGTCGCCGGTGCTGCCGAGACCGGCACGAGTGCGGCCGACAGGACTCCGGCCACAGCGAGGCTCCGTGCGGTTCTGGTGAGCGAAGCGTGGCTGCTCAAAGAGGTCCACCTCCCCTTAACCCGAAGAGTGGTTCCCAGCGGTCGAGGCGCCACGTCGCTCAAGTTGCGGCACGTGGCATGGCCCGCCGCTACGGCTTCTCCTCCAGGCTGCCAGCCGTCGCGTCGACTCGCCATCCGTACCGCCACGCGCGCCGGTTCGGGTCTGCCACGTATGCCGTCTGGCGAGGGGTGTCCGGCAGCCCTCGGACGCGCATGTGAGGCTGCCGGGCCGGACGACGGCCAGGTTGTCAGTCCCCCTTGTTAGGGTCACGCACTCCGTGATCCAAAAGGGAGAGGGAGCCCCTGATGAGCGACAACGACGTGCGGAAGCTCGGCGTCCGCATCTACGACCAATGGACGGCGATGTGGAACGGCGATGTGCACCTCGCCGAAGAGATCATGGCTCCGGAGTTCACCCTGCGCTATGCACAGGCGGGTACGGAGGCATTTGACGATGCCCGCACTCCGGCGCAGCTCGCCGACATCATCGCGACCTGGCACCAGAACCGCCGCGGGCTCCGCTTCGCGGCCGAGGGCATGGCGGTAGTGGACCTGGCACTGGCCGACGGCGTACCGGCCGGGTTGGTCGCCCGCCCCTACGTCGCGAGCTTCACGGGCGAGGACGGCCAGACCGTCGCCAGGAGCGGGACCGATACCCTCAGGGTCTCCAGCGGCTTGATAAGCGAGGTCTGGTCGGTTTCCTCCGGTGTCGGGGGTAGAACTTTCTACCGGTAGGCCTATCCCTGCGATCAGTTGCGGGACCGGATGAGCACCGGGACGAGCTGGAGTGCGGCCTGGCAGGCGAGGGCGAGTTCGTCGGTTCGTGTGGCCAGGCCGCGCCCCGCTTGAGGCGGTTGATGCAGCGTTCGGGACCGCGCAGCACCCGATGTCGCTCAGGGGTTGGTCGAGGCGGATCGCGTCGAGACCAGCTGCACGGATGCGTTCGGCGGTCTCCGCCGCCGTCACTGCAATCCGACGCGGGCATCAACGGCGGTCATCAGGAGCGCAGGCCGGCTTGCCTGAGCGCCACCCGGGACAGGTCACCGATGACCTGCTCGTCTGCTCGGCGCCAGGCATCGGCGAGTCCACCCGGCGGAACGGAGACCGCGGCGAGGTCTCGTACCGGCCCGGTCAGGGCCCGCAGGGCGAGCAGATCAGCACCGCCGGGAGTGTTGAGAAGGTCTCGGATCAGAGCAGTGCGCCGGATCCAGCGCACGCGCGGGGGAAGCCAGAGCGCCAGCACGAACGCCACCGAGGTGAAGATCAGGGCGAATGCGGTGAGGTCGGCCACACGACCCACCGCGTCCTGCATCGACTGCCCGGCATCGGAGAGCCCGTTGCTGGCCTCGGCGGCGGATTGCAGCGGCTTCTTCAGGATGCCCCCGACCAGCGGCACGTTCGAGGCGGCGTCCCCCGCATCGCCGAGGCCGGAGGCAAGACTGCCGCCCGCGTCCTCTACCTTCCGCCCCGGCTCGGCCAGCAGCATGATCCCATCGTGGACCGCCAGCGCGAACCTCACCGAGGCGATCACCAGGACCACGGCGATCAAGTCAGCGAGTACCTGTCGGCAACGACGTGCTCGAGTCTGGGCGTAAAGGCGCATCGGCGTGCTCCTGTTCCGGCGACATCAGCGGACAAGACCGGTTTCCAACCGGGTGACACACGACAGCCGTGACAGCAGGCCACGGCCCACCGCACGACCGTACGCGGCAACCGCCTTGTCCGGGCGTCTTCACATGCCGACGGCACCGGCACGTTCACACCGGACCGGGACCGCGGACAGGTCCGCTCGCGGTCGCGGGTGCCGCGCGCTCGGTCACGACACCGCGTCCCGGTTGGCGCCGCCGTGTGCAGGACAGACAGCAGCTCCAGGACGCCGTGGCCTCGTCCCCGGACGTGCGCGGGCTGCGCCCGGGCGTCCGCCTGCGTGCCTGGCGTTCGCGTACGTGTCCGTCGCCGTGCCGTAGGGCGTCGCGCGCTCCGTCAAGCTGTCTGCCGGGCAGCGGCACGCGTTCCGCCATCTGACAGCGGGGGAACGCTGGTTCGACGCTGACACCGCTGACGCACACGACGTCCGCAACAGCCACGTCCACATCCGAACCCCCGCCCCCTCCGGGACCGCGCCGAGAGCGGGTGACCCGCTGGACGGCCACGCCGTCCAGCCCGTTCCCCGCTCAGGTAACCGGCGAGAAGGCCGCCGGCCAGCGCCGCGCAGCGCGGGCCCGGGGCGGCTTGCGGAAGGCCCAACACCCACGACAGCGATCCGCCTCGTCACATGGGACACGGTCCAAGCGGATGGCCGGAGGCCCTGCGCCCCGGCAGGCGAGGGGAGAGCCGGTGGAGCAAGATGGACGTGTCCGGACCTGTCAAGCTGAGAAAGCCGTGGTCCTGATGCCCGATAGAGGTACGACGCTCAGCGGCAAGCGGCAATTGGTCCAGGTGGTAGCCACTGCCACGCTCGCTGCCTGCACGCTGTTGCCGGCCAACGGTTTCGCGCTGGCCGCGAGGCAGGCCCACGCCACCACGACGGTCGCGAGTTCACCCGCGGCGCCATCCCCGGCTCAGACTCAGTACGACCGGATCGCCACTCAGACGCTCGACGACATCGTGAACGGCAACTTCACCGCGGCCACGGCCCACTTCGATACGACGGTCCGTAAACTACTGCCCCCTGACGCCCTCGCGTCGGCCTGGGAGACCTACCAGGATGGGTTCGGACGCTATCAGTCACACGGGGCCCCCAAGGACCTCGCATTCGGCGAGTTCACCGTGGTCAACGTGCCGTTGAGCATGGAACGCAAGCCCGGGGAGTTCCGTGTGACCTTCCACAAGGACGGCAGCATCGCCGGACTGTACTTCCTCGGGACAGGAGCGCCGATCTCGTAGACCAACCTGCAAGCGTGCCGGCTCCGCTCCGGAACAAGAGCGGCCCCACGTGGAGCTGGAAGCCGGCCCGGCCGTGCACGGCTGGAGTGAGAGACGGCGCTGGCGTGTGTTGCGCGAACGGAATTGGCCGAACGGAAGTAGCCGCGCGGCCCGGCGTGGCACCGCTCCAGACGGGCTTCGGCCACGCGGATGCGGGCGTGGGCGTGCCGCGGGCGTGCCGGGGCGTGCCACGGCTCGCCGGTACGTGTCTTCGGCATCACCCAAACCCTCCGGGAGTTCGGCATGGCCCGTATCACCATCAACGGCGTGACGGTGGACCCGCTGGTCCAGGCTGGAGAGATGGCCACCGCATCGCTGGTGTCCGAGGACGCCTCCGCGTCCAACCATCTGCTCGTGCAGACCACACACCCACCCACAGCCGAGGAGAAGGAACGACTCGCCGAGCTCGGGTTGGTGATCCACGAATACGTTCCGGACGACACCTATCTTTGCGGCTACCGGCCCACGGATCTGGACGCCGTGCGCGCGCTGCCCTTCGTGGCCTGGGCGGATGTGTACCTCAACGGCTTCAAGATCGCCCAGTCGCTCCGGTCCACCCGGCTGAGCCCGGGTGTCGCCGTCCTGGCCGGGCCCCTGGAGACGGGGGGCGCCCGGACCCGCACCGTCGACATCGTCCTGCACGAGGACGTCGACGCGAGCACGGACGGAGTACGGGACCGGATCGCCGCGGCAGCCGGAGTCAGCCCCGGCGACGTACAGCCCGGTGGCCGCAAGGTACGCATGACGCTCCGTGAGGAGGACCTGCCCGCACTGGCCGCGCTCGACGAGGTGAGGGAGATCGAGGAGGTCCCCGAGAGGGTGCTGTACAACACCGTGGCGGGGACGCTGATGCACGCGCAGGTGTCCTTCAACGGCACGAAGTTCCGGGGCGGGGGCCAGATCGTGTGCGTCGCCGACACCGGTTTCGACAAAGGCTCGGCCACCAACGTGCACCCTGCCTTCACCGGTCGGGTCAAGCGCCTGATGGCCTTGGGACGTACGAGCCCCGCGCGGGCGGACGACCCCGACGGGCACGGCACCCATGTGGCGGGCTCGATCCTCGGCGACGGGACGTCTGCGTCGATGGGCGGCGCCGTCACGGGCACGGCTCCCGGGGCGAGGCTGGTCCTGCAGTCCGTGATGGCCGAGGACGGCTCCCTCTCCGGTATCCCGGACGACCTGCGTGACCTGTTCGAGCCGCCGTTCGTGGAGGACGGGGTGCGGATCCACACCAACTCGTGGGGACCGGAGATCCCGGGCTTGCCGTACAACCAGAGCGCGCGCGAGGCCGATGAGATGGTCTGGGACAACAAGGACTTCGTCATCTGCTTCGCCGCGGGCAACGACGGCACGGACCGGGACGGTGACGGCCGCGTGAACCTGAGGTCCGTCAGCGGGGAGACCGGGGCCAAGAACGTCATCACCGTCGGTGCCAGCGAAGGCAACCGCCCCGAGATCTCCCGCACCTATGACGAGCTGAGGCCGCTGTCGTTCCCCGCCTCGCCGATCCGCGGCGACAGGATGGCGGACAACCCCGCCGGGATGGCGGCCTTCAGCAGCCGTGGCCCGACCCAGGAGGGGCGGATCGCGCCCGATGTCGTCGCCCCCGGCACGTCGATCCTGTCGACGCGCTCGCGCTTGGCACCCGATCTCCGGCGCTTCGGTGTCTCCACCGACCCCGCGTACATGTTCGACAGCGGCACCAGCATGGCCACCCCTCTGGTCGCCGGCTGCGTGGCGGTGCTGCGCGAGACGCTGGTGAAGAACGGCACGCCGAAGCCCAGCGCCGCGCTCATCAAGGCCATGCTGATCAACGGCGCCGAGGAGCTTCCCGGCCAGTACAGCCCCACCGAGGCGGGTGCCTGCCCGAACAACAACTCCGGCTTCGGCATCGTCAACCTCCAGCGTGCCGTGGTCCTCCCGACCGACGCCCGCATGGCGGGCTTCACCGATGCGAAGGAGCTGGACCGGGGAGAAGAGCGCGCGTTCCGCATCACGATCCCGGAGGGGGCGGCCCCCACCCTGAAGGTCACCCTCGTCTGGACGGACCCCCCTGGCAGGGCCCTGCAGAACGACCTCGACCTGACTGTCCGCACCGGCGGTCAGGAACGCCACGGCATCATGGGCACTGATCCCGGTTTCGACCGTGTCAACAACGTCGAGCAGGTCCACTGGCGAGTCATCCCTGCCGGGGAGGCCGAGATCGTCGTCAGCGCTCACCGGATCACCCGGTTCGCCCAGCCCTACGCCGTCGCCTGGCGCATTCTCTGACGTATATGACGTATATACGGGCAATGCCCGGGCCCGGCGGATCTATGAAGGGATCGCCCGCCTCGCCCGCCTCGCCCGCGCCGGACGTCCATCACCAGGCGGCCATCGGGCGCAGAGGCGTCGGTGGGGGAGCGGGGTGGTCACGGGGAGCACGAGACCGAGTGCAGACAGTCGTTCGTTCGGGCCCGGCTCCCTGCACCGGCATCCGGGGGCGACCTACCATGAAAGACAAGGTCTTCTTGATCCCCGCACCTGCCCCGGCGAAATGGTAGGGAGGGCGGAATGGAGTTCTGGAACGGATCCGGGCGAGTGGACGGCTCGCGCTATCTGCCGATCTCCGAGCACGGCCTGATCGGTGATCTTCGCACCGCCGCGCTCGTCGGGACCAACGGCACGATCGACTGGTACTGCTGCCCGCGCTTCGACGCACCGAGCGTGTTCGCGTCCATCCTCGACGCCGACCGGGGCGGATCGTGGGAGCTGGCAGCCGAGGTGCCGACCCGTACTCGGCAGTTCTACTTCCCCGACACCAACGTGCTGATCACGCGGTTCTACGCCGCCGACGGGGTGGCGGAGATCCAGGACTTCATGCCGGTCGTCGACGAGTCGCGCGAGGCAGCCCGGCACCGGCTGATCCGGCGGGTGATATGCGTTCGGGGAACCCTTCCGTTCGGAGCGCGGATAGCTCCCCGCTTCGGCTACGGCGCCGAAGCGCACACTGTACGCACGCAGGCCCACGAGGCAGTCTTCGAGTCCCCCTCGATCTCGCTGGCGCTGACCTCCACCGCGCTGCTCGAGACCGACGGCACGGACGTGTGGTCGCACTTCAAGCTCCTCGAAGGCGAGTCCGTGGTCTTCGCCCTCGACCAGATCGGCGATGACGTCCGCCCGCGGGCTTGTCCGCACGCCGAGGCGGAGGTGCAGTTCGAGGCGACGGTCCGGTTCTGGCGCCACTGGCTGGGCCGCTCGCGCTACCGCGGCCGGTGGCGGGAGATGGTGCACCGCTCCGCGCTGGTGCTGAAGCTGCTCACCTACGTGCCGACCGGTGCGATCGTGGCCGCGCCGACGACCAGCCTGCCCGAACGGATCGGTGGTGAGCGCAACTGGGACTACCGCTACGTGTGGGTCCGCGACGCCGCCTTTTGCATCTACGCCATGCTCCGCCTCGGCTTCACCTCGGAGGCCGAGGCATTCATGGGCTTCCTGTCCGACCGGGGCATCATGCGGGGCGCCGGCCCCAACGGTCCGCTGCAGATCATGTACGGCATCGACGGGCGCACCGACCTGCCCGAGTCCGAGCTGCCTCACCTAGAGGGCCACCTGGGATCCGCTCCGGTGCGGGTGGGGAACGCTGCCACCAAGCAGCTCCAACTGGACATCTACGGAGCGCTGATCGATTCCGTCTACCTGTACGACAAGTGGGGGCAGCCCATCAGCAGCGATCACTGGGACGAGGTCGGCGCTGTGGTGGACTGGCTCTGCGACCACTGGGACCAGCCCGACGAGGGTGTCTGGGAGACCCGAGGCGGCCGGAAAAACTTCGTCTACTCGCGGCTGATGTGCTGGGTGGCGATCGAACGGGCCATTCGGATGGCCAACCGGCGCGGCCTGCCGGCCGATCTTCCCCGCTGGCAGCACAGCCGGGACGCGATCTACCGGCAGGTCATGCGAGAGGGCTGGTCGGCCAAGCGCGGGGCGTTCGTCCAAGGGCTGGGCGACGACGTACTCGATGCCTCCGTGCTGATGATGCCGATGGCCAAGTTCATCTCACCCAGCGACCCCAAGTGGCTCGCGACCCTGGACGCGCTCACCGCGGATCTTGTCTCCGACTCGCTGGTCTACCGCTACGACCCGGAGGCCAGCCCGGACGGCCTGCGGGGTTCCGAGGGCACGTTCTCGATCTGCTCCTTCTGGTACGTCGAGGCGCTCACCCGCGCCGGGCGCATGGAGGAGGCCCGGCTGGCCTTCGAGAAGATGCTCACCTACGCCAACCACCTCGGTCTCTACGCCGAGGAGATCGGCCGGACCGGAGAACAACTCGGCAACTTCCCGCAGGCGTTCACCCACCTTTCGCTGATCAGCGCCGCCTTCAACCTCGACCGTGCCCTCGGCTGAGCCCCACGGCCGAAGGCCCCGGCCGCCCCGGCCGCTGGGTACGGTCATTGGCGGCTGACCGTACGGGTCACCCCCGCGACGATCGTCGTCGCCAGGATCCAGCCGGTGATGATCAGGGCGTACGACAGCCACTGGTACCAGCCGTCAGGGGCGAACGCCGATTCCTGGCCGAAGCTGACGACCGGGAGGAGCAGGTCGAGGGTGTAGAAGACGGGGTTGAAGCCAGGGGCCTCGTCCGCCTTGACGGGGCGCGGGTGGTGCAGGCCGTACGCGATCGATCCGACGGCCATCAGCGACAGCAGCCAGACAGCCGCGCGCGCCGGGCGGAAGCCGTAGCCGACGGTGACGTCCTGGACGTACCCCCACAGCCTGCCGTACCAGGTGAGCGTGGTGCGTCGGCGGCGCTGCTTGGCGAGTTGGACGAGCCGGGCCGCGTCGTCGTCGCCGACGTGGCGGTAGGCCGCCATCAACTGCTCGTAGGAGTGCGGCTCGTACCGGTCGCCGTCCCGCTCCAGCATCGGCAGGCGGCGCTCGGCGGGCTCGTGCGGGGTGAGTACGGTGTACGTGAGATTGGTGAGATGCACCTGGTCCGGCAGCATCTCCGGTTCGAGGGTCAGGATCTCTATCTGAGAACGCCGGAGATTCAGGGCTCCCTCGATGCGATCGCCATCGTGCAGCCACAGTTCACCGATGACACAACTACTCGCCCGAAGGGCCGTGTCCCCCGGATGCGACAAGTGGGCGTGGAGCAGGTCGAGACGGCCCGATATGCGCGAGCCGCGGAGCTCGATCCGGCCCTGCGCACGGATGCGTCGCGTCCGTACGTGGGCTCCCACGTTGAGGTTCTGCGCGTCCAGCGCGGTGCCATCGGGCTGGTTGAACTCGGCTTCCTGAACGTTGATCCGCCCGGCGACGGAGGCGCCGGTGAGCCGTACCTGTCCCTGGGAGCGCATCTGCGGCGCCCACAGGTCGCCTCCGATCACCGCCTGGTTGAGCTGCAGTACCGGCTCGGAGTCGTCCGGCGCCGTGAACTCCGCCCGCTCCATGAACAGTGCCCCGGAGATCTGTGCCCCGCCGAGCCGCACCGGCCCCCGCGTACGGCAGTCCGTCATCCGCAGCACCCCCTCGACCCGCAAGGTCTCCGAGGCCAGGCCCGGCAGTACGGACCAGCTCAGATCGAGCTGGCGCAGCTGGGCACCGTACAGGTCTGGAACGCCGTCGAACCGGCAGTGGCTCAGCCGGATGGCGGCGTCGATCGTGGCGTGCTTCAGGTCCAGTACGCCGGTGATCCGCGCCCCCGTGATCTCGAGCGCGGTGATCTCCCCCTCCTCCTGCGGAGCCTTGAGCAGCAGTGCCCGCAGCACCCTCGCCCGCACGGTCCGCTCGGCGCCCAAGGTGTTGCCGAGCGCCGGATCCTCGTTCTCGGCCGCACGGAAGTCCACGGACTCGCCTCGTGGAAAGGCCCGCCATATACGTGCCTCGGCCGGCGTCAGATCGTTGGTCTCACTCACGCCGGGACTCTGACGTGCCGCGTTCGGCCTGTCAACTGCCTTACGGAGCACGCCATGGTGTCCGACGACGTCTTGGCCGCATGAGTCACGCCTGCTCCTCCCTGTAGAGGACGAGGTGCTCGTGGAAGAGCACACCGTCGCGGAGGTCGCCGGTGGCGGTGAAGCCGGTGTCGTCGACGTAATCGATGTGGTTGCCGGTGACCGTGTAGCGGCCGGTGTAGGCACTGCTGCGGTTGCCGCGCGCCTCGTCGTAGCGGCCGTCGGCGCGGAGCTCCTGTCGAATGTGTCCGTCTCCGGTCACCCACATCCCGACCACGTTCGCGTTACCGGCCCCTCGCCCGGCGGTTTCCTCCGGCGGGCCCGATTGGTTCCTCACCATGTGTTCCTCCTCGCTCGCGGGTGCTGATCACCAGCCTGGGCGGCCCCGGGGAAGGGAGCCAGGACGGGTCGTGCCTGGGTGTGGGGCACCCAGGCACGTGGCTGTGGAACGCCATAGCCTGATGGGGTGACCAGCAACGATCTCGGAGACTTCCTGCGCGCCCACCGCGCCCGACTGAGACCCGATGACGTCGGGCTCGCTTCCTACGGCGCCCGCCGGGTGGCGGGGCTGCGACGTGAGGAGGTCGCCGTACTGGCCGGCATGAACAGCGACTACTACGCCCGCCTCGAACAGGGCCGCGAGCGCAGCCCTTCCTCGCAGATCCTCGAGGTCATCAGCAACGCGCTGCGGATGGATGACGAAGCGCGGGAGCACATGTTCCGGCTGGCGGGCACCACCCCGGACGGTGAGCGTCCGCAGCCGAGGGAAACGGTCGATACTGCGCTGCGGCAGCTGCTGGACGGATACCCGAACGCCGCGGCGTTCGTCCTGAATCCGGCCACCGACTTCCTGGCCTCGAACGCTCTGGCCGACGCACTGTTCGCGCCGTTCGAGAACGCGGACAACATGGCCCGCATGGTCTTCCTCGACCCGGCCGCCCGGAGCTTCTTCACGCAGTGGGGGCGGGCAGCCGAGGCTGTGGTTGCCGGACTGCGCCACGCCACGGGCCTCGACCCGCACTATCGGCGCCTGCACGACCTCGTCGACTCCCTGACCGAGGCGAGCGAGGAGTTCGCAGCCCTGTGGTCCTCGCACACCGTGCACGGGAAGACCCGTGACGGCAAGGAACTTCTCCACCCCGACGTCGGGCCTCTCGCGCTCACCTTCCAGACCTTTGACGTACGCGGAGCGGCGGGCCAGCAGTTGGTGATCTACCACGCCGAACCGGGAAGCCCCAGCGATCAGGCGCTGTCCCTGCTCGGCAGCCTCCACGCCACACGCGGCGCACAGGCAGCAGACTCAGGGCCATGAAGGCGGCGCTGCTGAGGAACACGGCACGGCGTGGTCAGCGGCGGGTGAAGCGGTATCCGGCGTGGTGCAGGCTGCCGTCCTGGAATTCGCCGAAGGCCCAGAAACCCAGGTCATCGAGGTAGTCGATTCGGTTGCCGGTGATCCAGTAGCGGCCCTGGTAGGCGCTGGGACGGTCCCCACGTCTCTCGTCGTAGCGCCCGTCGGGCAGCAGTTCCTGCCGAACCAAGTCGTTGTCGTCGACCCACATCCCCAGGAACGGGTGCGCCGGGTCGTGGGCGGGCGCGCCTTCGGAGGCCGCCTCGGGGGTGGTGTCGGCTGCCTCGACAGGGCGGCCGTTCCAGAGGCGGATCTGTCCGCCGGTGACCAGGATGTTCGGCACGCCGTGACGACAGCGTCCTACGCGATCTGCGCGCCCCGCGGGCTCACCCGGGGAACGGTGGTCATGTCAGGACCTGCTTCGGTCATCGGGAAACCGTGGAGAGAGATGGGTGGCGGGGGTCAGACGGCGGGGGTGTTGAGCACGTACTCGCGGGAGGCGTGGACCTGCTCGCGCAGGGCGGGCAGGTCCACATCGAGGACCTGGCCGTTCCACTTGCGGGGCTCGCCGTTGATGAGGACGGCGCTGATGTTGCGGGCGTCCGAGCCCAGCACGACTGTGCCGATCGGGTCGTTGAGCGGCATGTTGTTGAGGTCCTCGGCCTGGATCACCAGCAGGTCGGCCTTCTTGCCCGGGGTGAGCGAGCCGGTGACCCCTGCCAGCCCGTTGGTGCGGGCGCCCTGGAGGGTGGCGAAGTCCAGGACGTCGTGGGTGGCGATGCGAACCGGCTGTTGGCCGGTGCCGTAGACGGCGTTGACCGCGCGCATCCGCTGGATGGCGTGCAGGGCCCGCATCTGCGTGAACATGTCGCTGACCAGCGCCACCTCGACGTCGATGCTCAGGCCGGGCCGGACCCCGACCGCCAGGGCCTCGTCGATCGCGGGGATCGCGGTCTCCAGCCCGATCTGGGCGTCCGAGGTCGGGGCCAGGGCGATGGTCGTGCCGCTCTCCCCGATCGCCCTCCACGCTGCCCGGGTCAGACCGGTGGCGTGGATGAGGGTGAGGTCCGCGCCGAGAAGGCCGTCCTGCTCCCACCCCAGGATGGCGTCGGAAGAGGAGGTGCCGAAGACGGCGTCGACGCTCACACCGATGCCCAGGTCCTTGGCCGTGCGGGCGAGTTCGGTGCCGTAGGCGAGGGTGGGCCCGGCGATCTCGTCGGTGGCCAGGGCGGCCAGGCGCAGGCTCAGAAGCTGGTCGTCGCTGGCGAAGTACTTCTCCTTGAGGCGGGCCAGGTCGCCGGGCCACTGCTTGTCGCAGTCACCGAAGTGCGGGCCCATGGAGGCGTGCACGCCGCGTATACGGGTGTCGATGAGGGCCTGGACGGCGGCGTCGGAATGCTCGGGGGTACGGGAGTTGTGCGAGAAGTCGAGCATGCACGTGATGCCGCCGTCGATCGCCGTCAGCGCGGCCAGCTTGGTGCCGACGTACATGTCTTCGGGCCGGTAGACAGTGGCGTAGCCGGCGAGGGTGGACATCACATAAGCACCGAGGTCATCGACGTCCGGCATGATCCGGCGCAGCTGGGTCTCCCAGGCGTGCCGGTGCGTGTCGACGAAGCCCGGCGTGAGGATGGTGCCGGAGGCCTCGACGACCACAGCGCCGTCCCGGTTCAGGTCAGAACCGATCGCGGTGATGATCTCGCCCTCGACGAGCAGGTCGGAGCTGTGAAGGACACCTAGGTCGGGGTCCATGGTGACGATGGTCGCGCCGGTGAACAGGATGCGCTGCTTCGGGTCGGCGGACCGGTGTTGAAGCTGTTCGAGTACGGCGGGGCTGGTGGTGCCAGTGGGAATCAAGGGGAGGTCCTGTCCTTCCTGCCAGGCGGTGGGCCGGCACGGGGTGAGTGGTGACCCCAGCCTCGGCCCATCCGGCAGCGGCAACCAGGCCGCCGTTTGCCCTGGTACAGCGCACCCATGCAGGCGTCCCGGCATCAGCACGTGTCAGGAGCAGCGCCAGTGCTCCTGGTACCCCATCGGCAGAGCCCTGCAGTGGATCGAGAGACCCAGACACCGGGCAGCCCCGACCGAGAGGGCGAAAGGGTGTCGCACGGCGGGCGCAGGTCTGCTGCAGCGCCGCGTGCCAACGCGCGACCATGTGCGCGCCGTTGCGACGGCCTTGTCGGTTCCTTAGCGTGCTGGACGCAGGTCTGGCGGGGGACCGAAGTCTCTGCCGGACCGTCGTACTCACGGGACTCAGGGGGCGACATGCCGGAACCGGACGCGACTTCGCATGACACGCCGGAGCAGCAAGGGCCGCGTGCACGGCCCAGGGGGCGAATCTTCCAGACCTCGACGATGACGGCCATGCTGGAAGGTGTCTACGAGGGAACGACAACCATCGCCGAGCTCCGCCGCAACGGAGACTTCGGCATCGGAACCTTCGACCGGCTCGACGGTGAGATGATCGTCCTCGAGGGCCGGTGCTATCGGTTACGCGCCGACGGGAGCGCTGGTGAAGCCGACCTGGCCACGCGAACGCCCCTCGCGGCGGTCACCTACTTCCACGGCGAGCACGACTGGCGGATCACGGAGCCGACGGACGCCGCAGGGCTGCGCACGATGATCGACAACTGGCTCCCGACCCCCAACCTGTTCTACGCGGTCCGCGTAGACGGACATTTCGACCACATGGTCACCCGGATGCTCCCCGAGCAGCACCGCCCTTACCCCCGGCTGATCGACGCGGTGGCCGGGCAGATCATCTCCACCCACACCGACCTCCACGGGACGTTCGTCGGTTTCCGCAGCCCCAGCCACATGCTCGGGGTGGCCGCAGCCGGCTACCACCTGCACTTCATCTCCAACTGCCGCACACGTGGGGGGCACGCCTACGACTTCGTACTCCGCTCCGGACGGGTGCGCGTCGACGTGGGGTACGAACTGTTCCTGCGCATGCCGCGTACACAGGACTTCCGCTGTGCTCAGCTCGGCCGGGGCGATATCGCAGGTGAGATCGAGGCGGTGCTCCAGGGTGGCCCGAAGCCGTAACCGGGGGTTCGCAGGGCGCCGTTGCCGCAGGCCCTCCGCATGGAGGCCCCGGGCTCGGGCCTGGGGTGTCCTGTGCGTCGCACGGGACACCCATAGACCGTCTTCCACGGCCCGAACCGCTCGGGCAGGTCTCCCGCCACTGCACCCCGGTCCACACCCGGTGCAGAGCCCCGTCAATCACATGCCGGTGATCCCGCCACCATGATCGGACGGGTAAGTCCTGGCTAGGCCGTCGGGCTCGGATCAACGCCACACGAGCCCCCCACGCTGGATGCACGCAGCATTCCGCGCACGTCCTCGTAGCGGTCCACGTGCCCTCGGATCTCCCGTTCAGTACCAAAGGTGAAGATCGCCCATGGCCCGTCCACCACCACAGGGTCACCCCACCACACCTCGACATCGGGTTCGGAGGGCGGCGGCGGTGTCCAGCCGGGATCCACCGCGGCAATGCTGGCGAACAACCGCTCCATGTCAGGAGAGGCAGGACCGTTGAGCAACATGCCGAAGTTGGCAGGCCGCCGGAACACGGTCCCCTCACCCCATATGACCCACGCCTCGCGCTCGTCCTCCGACATCCCGTCCCGTCCCTCGTGCCGTTCTGCCTCTGTCAGCCCATTCGAACAGTAGGGGCTGGGCGGCATCATGCCGCCACCGCAGCACCCCTGGTCATCCGGCTCCTCGCGTGATCGCCCGGACAAGTCCTGGTCGTCGACGGCTAGCGGGGGAGCGTTGATGTGGCCGTGGCGTTGTCGACTTGGTGTGCTCACTGTTGGGGAGCGGCATACCGACATACCACCTGTCACTTGTGCGGCCCATGTTCACGCTCGTGGAAGCCCGGCCTGCGGTGCGGGGTTGTCGCGGCGGGCGCGGCGGGTTCCGATCAGCAGCAGGACGCACGCGAGCGCGAAGAGCGGCCAGGGCGTGAACGGGAGGACCGCGGCGTCGACGACGGTCCAGCTCACCAGCGTCCAGGCGATGAATGCTGGCGGGATGATGCCGCGGCGGTCCAGCCACAGCACCGTCAGACCGACCAGGACGAGCGGTATGCCGAAGCTTTCCAGGCTCAGCCATAACGCGCTGCCCGCCGGGCTCATGTCGGCGAGGTCCTCGCTCCACAGTCCGCCGCTGAACCATGTCCCGGCGTGGCGCGCGGCTTTCTGCACTGTCAGGGCGCCGAGCGTGTGTGCGGTTCCGCAGAACGTGATGATCCAGCCAGCCCATTTGATCATCTGGGTCTCCCTTGTTGTCGCGAAGCCGCGCGGTGCGACTTCATCACGGTTGCCTCTGCGTAGCCGGGGCTCGCAATCCCGGCAGCCATAGTTCCGATACTGTAGTTTCGATACTCTAGTTCCGTATCATGTGGGCATGACAGTGAGAAGGCAACGGGGTGGACGCCCCCGAGACAGTCGCGTGGATCACAACATCCTGCAGACCACGCGTGAGTTGATCGACGAGGTCGGCTACCCGGCCCTGACCGTCGACCAGGTCGCGGCGCGCGCCGGGGTGGGCAAGGCGGCGATCTACCGCCGCTACGCCTCCAAAGCCGAGATGGCGTTCGTCGCGACCATGCACGAGCAGCAGTTGCCTCCATTGGCCGGCGCCGGCTCCTTGCACGGGGACCTGCTGGCACTGGTCCGCACGTTTCACGTGCGCATGGCCGCCCCGGCGGCCCGACAGCTGGCACCGGCCCTGATCAGTGAACTCGCCGTCAATCCCGAACTGAATACCCGGTTCCAGGACACGTTCCTGGCCGCCGAGCAGGCCGCCTTCGCCGAAATCATCGAACAGGCCGTGGCACGCGGCGAGCTGGCCGGGACCGTCGACCCCGCGATGGCCCACCTGCTGCTGCTCGGCTCCCTGGCGTCCGCCCTGTACATCCTCAACCTGCCAGTCGACGACGCGATGGTCACCGACCTCGCCGCCGCCGCCACAGCAGGAATCACCGCCCTGGCCGACCGGCACCGCAGCGACCACGACGAAGCCGCCGAGCCGCGCTGACAGGGCCGTTTCTCCTGGTCAGGTGGCCGTCGGGGACCCAAAGAACCCCACCGGCCCCGCGCTGGTTCTCACCAGCCACCAGATGAGCCACGCGCTCCACGAGGGGCAAGACCGACTGACCCCGGGCCGGCGTCACCTCCGCGGTGATGGCGGTCTTGCCGAACAGTCGGCTATCCGGGAAGGCTCGGGTTCACGCGCCTGCGACGCAGACGAGGGGGAACGGCGCCGCTCTCCTTCCACGGAGAGTGACGCGCCCAATGGCCGTACGTGGGAATTCGCGCTGGCCGCTGTCACCTGGTGGATGCGTCGAACGCCCCGTCGACAGCCGTCCGCAGTTCGACAACGACCCCTTACGCCCGGCGACGGTTCGGCCCGGCTCTCCCGGATTCGGATTCGGTCAATCTGCTGCTGCTTTGGCTGATATGGCCCGACTGATGCACTTTCAGGGAAATCTGACCGAAGATCATCCCACTTCGCGCGCTCCGTCCCTTCATGATTCCCTACGGGCGCCCACCCGGGCCGTCACGGGCGGCACGCAGCCGTCGGCAGCAGTGTGGGAGGGCGGAATTGACACACGTACTGGTCGAACGCGACGACGTACTCCGGGCCGCGGCTGCTGCCCTGGCCCGGGCGCGCTCCGGGAGGGGCAGTTGGCTGATGCTGGCCGCGCCGCCAGGCCGGGGCCGCACCGCCATGCTCGACGCCGTCATCCGACGAGCGAGCGCCGACGACGGCATACGGGTGCTGTCGGCGCGCTGCGCACCCGAGGAGACGGCCTTCCCCTTCGCCCTCGTCCGCCAGGTCTTCCCGACCGCCGATGGAATTCCCTTCGGCGACCTCGCCGCCGAGCAGGAGCAACAGGTCTTCCACCAGCTGCTGGACCTGCTTTCCCGGACCGCCGAGGCCAATCCCGTGCTGCTGGCCGTCGACGACCTGCACTGCGCGGATCCGGTGTCACGCCGCTGGACCGGGTACCTGGCGCGCCGGATCGCCCGGCTTCCGGTCCTCCTGCTGGCCACCGAATGCCGCGAACACACCGACGTCACCTGGCTGCCCCGGACCACGGGCGCGTGCCACCCGCTTCCCCCGCTCGGGCCGGACGCCGTCACGCAGCTCGCGCGCGATCGCGGACTGGCCCCCGAGCGCCATGCGATGTGCCGGGACGCGACCGGCGGCAACCCGGCCCTCGTACAGGCCCTCCTCGCCGACCTCGCCGACTCGACCGGCCCCGCTGCCCTCGCCTCCCTGTCCGACCCCACTGGCCCAGCAGCCGGCCGACCCCCGCACCACCCGGAGGGCGGCGCCCCGCTCACCCGCTACCGCGACGCGCTCGCGCGCTGGATCCGGCACCGTGCCGACGACGAAACCCGCCACATGGGCCTCGCCCTCGCCGCCACCGCCCAGTGTTCTCCAGCCACAGGTTCCGCCCTGCTCCAGGAGGCACTGGCGTTGTGCCCCGCCCGTCACGCGGGCGCGCCGAGCGCTCCGCGGCTGGCCCGGCTGTTCTCCCACCCGCTCGCTCTGGAAGCCGTACTGGAGGCCGCCGACCCCGCCGAACTGGCCGCCCTGCACACCCATGCCGCCCGGCTGCTCCACGACCGCGGCGCTCCCGCCCCAACCGTCGCCGACCGGCTGCTGCACCTGGACCGCCCGTGTGAGGCATGGATGGCCCGCTGCCTCGAGGACGCGGCCGACGAGGCCGTGCGGGCCGGGCGTATCGGAGAAGCCGTCGGCCTGCTGCGCCACGCCCTGCGCGCGCAGCCGCCACTGGCCCGGCACCGGCACGCCGACCTCACCCTGCGCTTGGGATCACTCGAGTTCCCGCACAGCGCGCAGGCCGGCATCCGCAGGCTCCGCGAGGGCCTCGACCTGCACCCAGAGGGCCACGAGCGCGCCGCCGCCGCACCCGCCCTCGGCGCGGCCCTCGCCGCCAGCGGCCGTACGGACAGTGCGCTGAGCGTCCTGCACCGGGCGAGCAGCAGCACGGACGACGACGAGCTGGTGCACATCCTGCGGACCGTCACCGCCCTCATCTCCTCGCACGACGCGGCCGCCTGGCGCGATGCCGTAGCAGGCCTGCGCGCCCTCGTTCCCACGGCCCCGGCCACCGTCGAACCGCTGGTCTGCGGTCTGATCACCGAGTACGAGACCGGCGCCGGGCTCCTCTCCGCAGCCGAGGTCCTCGCCCGGATCCGGCCCCGGCTCGCTGCGGCACCGGTCCACCCGCTGCTGCGCACCGCCTGGATGGGCAGCGCTGCCACCCTGCTGCAGTGGGCGGACCAGCTGGAGGACGCCCGGGCCCTTGCCGAGCAGGGGCTGCCCGCACCGCCCGCGTCGCCGGACCTGACCGACGTGGGCCTGCAATGTCTGCTGAGCGCCCGGGCGGAAGCCGCGCTCTGGGCCGGTGACTTCCGGCGCGTCATCGCCGAGAACACCCTCCTGGCGCACACCTGCACCGGACGCGGCATCCGCGCGCCCCACCTGGTCTCGATGGTGGCGCTCGCCCGGTACGAACTCGGGCAGCACGAACAGGCCTGGCAGCTACTTTCAGCACCCGACACGACCACCGCGGACAGCTCCTGGGAGTGGAACGAACTGCGCTACGCACGCGCCCTGCTCCACAGCGTGGAAGGACGCTGGCAGGCCGCCCTCGACGACTACCTGGCCTGCGGCACCGGCCAGAGCGCTCGCGACTTCGTCAGCCCCGTAGCCACACCGTGGCGCTCCGGCGCGGCCCTCGTTCTGGCCCGCCTCGGCCGTGCGGGCCGGGCCCGAGAGCTGGCGGAGGAGGAACTGCACCACGCGCGCCGCTGGGGAACCCCTCGTACGGTCGGCAGGGCGCTCCGGGCCCACGCCGCGGCCGTCGGCGGCCGACGGGGCCTGGACTCGCTCGTCGAGGCGGCCGCCCTGCTCGAGGGAGCGCCCGCACCGGTGGAACGCATCGAGACCCTGATCGACCTCGGCCGAGCACGCATCGAGGCGGGGCTCGGCCGCAGGGGCCGGGACGATCTGCGAGCCGCGGAGGCCGAAGCGGTCCGCCTGCTGTCCCCGACGGGTGCCGACGACGGCCCGGACCACCGCCTCGGGCAAGCCCCGGACGACCGCCTCGGGCATGGCCAGGACAACCGCCTCGGGCCAGGCCCGGGCGACGGCGGCCCCGAGCCGGCAGCACCACCGACGGGCCGGCTCGTGCGGGCCACGCGGGCAGCGCTGCGCGCCGCGAACGCCCGCACCACGACACGGGCCCGGACCGGCCCGAGCGCATTGACCGGAGCGGAACGCCGGGTCGTCGACCTCGCCGCCCTGGGGCACACGAACACGCAGATCGGCGAGGCGCTCCACCTGACCCGGCGCACGGTGGAGTCTCACCTCACCAGCGCCTACCGGAAACTGAAGGTGACCCGCCGCACCCAGCTCGCGGTCGGCCTGGCCGGAACGGACACCGCCGGGGGAGTGCCACCGGGGTGACCACGAAAACTAGGGGAGCGTCGTGTTCGTGGTCTTCCACGATGTGCGCGGACACCGCTGCCGGACAGAGTGGGCACCGCGCCGGTCCGGCCCCCACGGACCGGCGCCACCTCCATCCGACCGGCGCCGTAGCACCCGCAACGGGGTCGCGTACGAAAGGTACCGAGCATGATCTTCACGATGCGCACGTCCGCCAGTTCGGCCCTGGTCGCCCTGATCGCGGTCGCGGGGACGACCCTCCCCGCGACCGCCGCCGAGGCCCGCCCCGCCGCCGTTCCCACGGCGCAGAGCGCCTCGGATCTGGGGGCCATGCTGGCCCCCAACGAGCTGTGGCAGCTGCGCAAGCGCGGCAGCCGCTACGAGATCGCCAACGCCCACAGCGGCATGTGTCTGAAGGTGAAGGGCGCCTCGAACGACAACGGGGCCCCGGTGGTTCAGACCGAATGCGGCACCGCGAGCGAGCAGTTGTGGAAGTCGGAGGTCACCGACGGCGGTACGTTCATCCAGCTGCGCAACGCCAACTCCGGCAAGTGCCTCGACATCTCCGGGGGTTCGGCGCGCAAGGGCGCCAAGATCGTCCAGTGGGACTGCAGCGGCGGCCTGAACCAGAAGTGGTGGGACACGGACGGCATCGACGGCAACCCCGGCTACTGGATCAGCGGTACCACCCCGAGCGGTGCCCCCACCTGGATGTGCCTGGACATGCCCGGCGCCAGCACCACCTCCGGCACGCAGGCGGCCGTATGGGAGTGCGTCTAGGCTGCCGATGCCCCCGCCTGCCCGGCCGGGGAGGGCAGGACCGCGGCCAAGCGGCGGTGAGGGCGTCGACCGACGGGAGGCCGGGGGGCCGTATGCGATCGCCGAGCGGCTGTGAGCCTGCGAAATCTGCACTCCGGCGAACAGAGCGACCCTGTGACCGAGCACCAGGCCCGTCCGATGAGCACTGGACTTGTCGTGCGGTGTGGTGAAGCCGGCTTCCGGCGCGGCGATGAGTTTGCGGGCACCCGCAGGTCTATCTCTTGACGGAGACAACCGACTCATCGGGAGTAAGCCATGGGCCTCATTCACATCGAGCTGTTCGCGACCCTCGACCTCGTCGGGCAGGCGCCCGGCGGTCCCGACGAGGACCCGGTGGGGTTCCCGTTCGGCGGCTGGCAGGCGCCCCTGCTGGACGAGGTCGCCGGGGCGCAGGTCGGTGCCGCGTACGAGGGCACGGACGCCCTCCTGCTCGGCCGGCGGACGTACGACATCTTCGCCGCCTACTGGCCTCACCAGAAGGGCGGCGAGGACAACGAGATCGCCACGCTCTTCAACAGCGTCCCGAAGTACGTGGCCTCTCGCGGCAGGCCCGACCTCTCGTGGGCCGGGTCCACGCAGCTCGGCCCGGACCTCGCCGACGCGGTGCGCGAGATCCGGGACCGCCACGAGCACGTGAAGGTCGTCGGGAGCCTGAACCTCGTGCAGACCCTCCTGCGCGAGAAGCTCTTCGACCGTCTCGACCTCTGGCTGCACCCGATCGTGCTCGGCGTCGGGAAGAAGGTGTTCGACGGTGGCGCGGTGCCCACCAACGTCAAGCTCCTCGCACCCCCGGCAGCCAGCCCGAAGGGCACCGTGTACCTGCGCTACGGGCTCGCCGACGGCACGCCCGCGACGGGGGACATGAGCGCACCCGATCGCGGTGTCGGAAGCGACGACTGAAGCCACCCTGCGCCTGGCGGGTCCGTGTCCCTGCGGAACAGGTGCCGGGATGCCGGCTACCCGCCCTGCCCCGTGCCCGAGAGACCGCGGGCGGTGCTGGAAGTCCCGAACGTCATCCGTGGGAGACCTGGGGTGGGCGGGCCTGTGCTGATGCGGCCCGCCCACCCCGGTGCTCACCCGCCGCTCACGATCTCGTTCACGATCCAGGCGCCGAGTTCTTCGGTCATGGTGGTGTGTCCTTCATTGCGGCTGGCGCACACGAAGGCGTCGAGGGCGCTGTCGTCCTGTGTGGTCGGACGGTAGAGCGCCTTTGTGTCGTTGATGTCGCCGACGGCGACGGCGCTGATGCTTGGGATGAAGCAGGACGTGCTGATGACGTCCGGGTCCACGGTGTTGCCGAGGAGGCCCATGAGGATGGCGGCCAGGCCGAAACTGCCGGTGTCGCCGACAGGGGACGGCATGGTGAACATGCCTCCGGGAGCGCCGTCGATCTCGGGCAGACCGCTGGTGCGAACCGACGTCGGCTCGTCGCCCGTCTTCTGCAGGCGGGCGACGACCTGGTCACCCTGTGCCTGCGTCTTGAGCCATGTGTCGTGCAGCGTGTCGCCGTCACACCTCACCGCGGCCGCGCCGGCCTTGACGCCGTTCCCGGCACCGGTGTCCACTCCGTTCGCGACGCCGATCTTACGGACGGTGCGCGGCCATCCCCCGAGCTCGTCGAGCTTCTGGAGGAACGCCACCCGCTCCGGCGCCTGCTGGGGGGTTTCGTCGGCCTTTTCGATGTGCCACCGTGCCATCTGCCGTGCGGCGGGGCTGTTGAGCAGTCCGGAGAGCTGGCGCAGGACGGGGCCCAGGGTGGGAGCGTCTCCCCAGTTGTCCGTGGCGAAGTGCGCGAAGGCCTGGAGGGCGATGGGGAACCATGCGCCGTGGTGGGGGGAGTCGTAGGAGATGTAGGTGGAGGTCTCGTGGTCGGGAAGCTCGGGGGCGTGCTCCATCTTGGCCAGTGCGTAGCGGGTGACCAGTCCGCCCATGCTGAATCCGCCTACGGTCAGCTTCGCCCGGCCCACTCGCTCGGCGATGGCGCGGCGGATGCATTCGATGGCGGTGTCGGCGTTGTCCGTGATCGATGCCGTCCGGTCGTCGTACCCGAGGATGATCACGTCGCGACCGGCCGCGTGGAGTTCGGAGACGAAGCGGTAGTCGCCGTTCTCCTCCAGACCGTGCCAGAGCTGGTCGAGGTTGCTCGACCCGCTCGAGAAGCCGTCGGAGAGGATGACGGGCCTGACGAGCTGCCTGCGGTTCAGCGGGCTGTAATAAACCCAGGCCGTTCCGCCGGCAAGGCGCCATTCGTCATGCGGTTCCGGCGCGGGAGGAAACGAGGAGCGGGTCCCGGGGGAGACCGGACCCCAGATGTCAACGACGGGGGTGGACATGCTCAGTTGACTCCTTGCGTACGTCGCGGATACACGGAAATGAGCTGGTCCCGCTCACGCAGCGCTGCGCGGGGGCGTGACCACTCCACAGCATAGTCACAGATTGAATACAAATGGCTACTCTGAGTAGGGAAGGGGTGGCGTCGTCCCCTGTCACCACCCGCAGCCCGGCCACGCGCGGTTCCGTCGGCCGGGCCCTCAAGACCCCGTGGCCCGGGTCCGTCGGCCAGCCGTGGTCAGTCTCCGGTGCCGCCGTCGTACGTCGGGCAGGTCATCCCCGACACCCCACCGCGGCCCCCAGCCAGGACGCCATGGGCAGCAAGGGCCGCACCGCCGTCAACTCCCCGTCCGTCATGTCCGGCGGATACCGGCGCTGCCGGTCGCGGTGGTCGGCAGCGGTTGCCGTACACGTGGGGCCCTGCGCTCACGCAGTGAGTTTGCGACGCATTGCAGGGCGCCTCGCGAAGGCAATCGCTCTCAGATCTGAGCCTGCAAGCTACGCAACACCGTGTGGGTCTGCCACATTTCGGCGCGAACATCATCGGGCATCATCTGGGTCAGATGCCTGGGTGCTCAACGGGAGAGGGAGCCACGATGCAACCGATCATCATCGTCCTGATCATTCTGGTGGTGCTGGTCTTCATCGCCCTGATCAAGTCGATTCAGGTGATCCCGCAGGCCAGCGCCGCCATCGTCGAACGCTTCGGCCGCTACACGCGCACCCTCAACGGGGGCCTCAACTTCGTCGTCCCGTTCATCGACTCCATCCGCAACCGCATCGATCTGCGCGAGCAGGTCGTGCCGTTCCCGCCGCAGCCGGTCATCACCCAGGACAACCTGGTCGTAACATCGACACGATCATCTACTACCAGGTGACCGACGCCCGCGCCGCGACCTACGAGGTCGCCAGCTACATCCAGGCCATCGAGCAGCTCACCGTCACCACGCTGCGCAACATCATCGGCGGCATGGACCTGGAGCGGACCCACACCTCCCGCGAGGGGGTCAACGCGGCTCTGCGCAGTGCTCTCGACGAGGCCACCGGCGAGTGGGGTATCCGGGTCAACCGCGTCAAGCTGGGGACCATTGAGCCATCCGCTTCTGCCCAGGAATCGATTTCTACCCAGGACTTGGAGAAGGGGGAGCGCGCCGAGGCCGACAAGCGGGCCGCGCTGATACGGGCGGAGACAGAACGCAAAGTAGCCGCCGTCATCGCCGCCGGGCAGAGGACGGCACCGATCGCACCACCGTCGCGACCACAGGGGAATTTCCAGCGTCCCGGGCACCAGTCGTTACGGGAGGGCGATCCCCGCCGTATCGACCGTTACCAGCTGACGGCCCGGCTGGGCCAGGGCGGCATGGGGACGGTCTATCTCGGTCGCTCCCCCGGGGAGCGCATGGTCGCGGGCAAGGTCATCCAGCCTGAATTGGCTGCCGATCCCGCCTTTCGTCAGCGGTTCGGTCGCGAGATCGAAGCCGCACGTCGTGTTGGAGGATTCCACACCGCGTCGGTGGTCGCCGCCGGACGCACACAGCGAACCGCCCTGGCTGGTCACCGAGTACATCCCCGGCCCGTCGCTGCACGACGTCCTGCGGCAGCTCGGTGCTCTGCCCGTCAAAACCCTCCAAGTCCTGACCGTCGGTATCGCCGAAGCCCTTGAGGGCATTCACGCCTGCGGCATCGTCCATCGTGACCGCAAGCCCAGCAACGTCATCATTTCCGACACCGGCCCTCGCGTCATCGACTTCGGCATCGCCCGAGCCCTCGACGGCACCGCGATCACCCGCACCGATCAAGTCATCGGCACGCGGGGCTTCCTCGCCCCGGAGCAGCTCCCCGGCGCACCGATCACCTTTGCCACGGACGTCTACGCCTTCGGCATGGTGCTGTGCCACGCCGCGGGGGCCGTGCCATCCGAGGACGGCGAATCCCTCGAGTCTGCCCTCAGCCTGCTGCCGTCCCGCCTGTTCGACCTCATCACTCGCTGCCTTGACCGTGATCCCGCATGCCGCCCGACGCCCACTCAGGTGCTGAACAGCTCTCTCACAGCCGACCATCGGCCGGCGACTGGCTGCCGCCTCCCGTACGTACGATGGTCGATCTACACAATGCCCCTACCGCGGCCTCGGCGGATTGACAGTCCCGGCTGCCACAGGACGGTACGAAGCGGGGCAAGAAGCCGTGCACGGTTTCGGTCAGCGTGAGGGAGGGGTTCGGCGTCCGGTGGATGCTTGATCGTCAGGGGTGTCGTGGCGGCGCCGTCGCCGTGATCGGCGGGGCCGGCAGCTTCGTGGCCGTCAGCGAACTGCTGGGATCCTCACTGGTCGGCGCCTTCCCGCTGAGGGAGGCCACCGAGCTGGGCGGCCCGACCGGCCGGGGGACCACCGTTGGATTCGCCATCGGGATCGGCGCGAAGACGGTGGCGATACTGAAACTGCCCATGACCTCCGTGTGCTTGCCACCTTGCCGCTCGGCGCGGACGGTCTGACCGTGATGCCGCTGTTGATCGTCGCCGTCGTGGCCGCATACGTCGGCACGCTCCGGCCCACCCGGCCACCCCCCCCGGCGGGGCCGCCGCCCGGAGCGCGACCACGGCCGGCAGTGCCCGCCGCGTAACCACCAACGCCACGCGCTGAGCGGAGCCGCTCTCCAGGTGGTCACCGCGATGAGCCTGCATCTGCGCCTCGCGACCAAAGGCGCACCGCAGCCGCCCCGCCCTGACGTTCACCCCCACCGAAGGGCCGCCTTCACCGCCTGCCGTTGTCCGTGGCAGGGCAGAGGCGTTCGGGGGGCACCGGCGTGGCCCGCTTGACCCGTCGGGCCAGGGGCCGCGGAGTCGGGACGCGGCGCCCCGCGGGCGCCGGCACCCCTGCCCGCCGGGGCCGCCCGTACAACACGCTGTCCGGGGACACCAGGCGGCCCTGACCTCCGGGAGCGGTTGTGCCGATGGTCGTCGACCTGGTCGTGATCGGCACGGCCATCACCCTCGGACCGCTGCACAACAGCGCCTTCATCCTGCTGCTCGCGTCGCGCCGCGGTGTTCGCAAGGGGCTCGCCTTCCTGCTGTCCTGGCTGGCAAACCTGGTCGCGGTGGTCGCCTGCGTCGTGCTGCTGACCGGTGGGACGCCGCCCGTCCACCACAGCACGCCGTCAACCGCCGCGCTCGCCGCCAAGCTGGCGATCGGCGTAGGCCTGGTGCTGTTCGGCGGCTACCGGCTCCGCCAGCCGTCCCGCCCCTACCGGCCACCGAGCTGGGCGGCCCGCATCGACAACGCCTCGCTAGGCACCTCTGCCGCTCTCGCCTGGTTGCTCCAGCCGTGGGCCCTGGTCGGTGCCGGTGCCGCCACGGTCGTCGACGCCGACCTCTCCTCCCTCTCCGACTGGCTCGCGCTGACCGGCTACTGCCTGCTGGCCACCCTCAGCCTTCTGGTCATGGAGATGTACACCGTCTGGGCGCCGGGCGCCGCGCAGACTCGGCTGAACGCTCTGCGGACCTGGCTCGAGCACCACCAGGACCAGCTGATCGTCACCCTCGCGCTGCTGGCCGGACTCTGGCTGACCAGCAGCAGCATCTACGCACTCGTCGCCTGAGGGGTGTCGTGTGATGTGCGCTGGGTGTACGTCAATCCTTCCCGTGGACGGGCGGTCGTGAGCGGTCGGCAGTCGGCGCAGGCGGAGGACCTTTCCTTGCGGGGCGGGAGCGGTTGCGGATCCGGCAGGCGCAACTGCTTGCGCTCACACGGCGCTGAGCCCTACGAGAACGCTGATCGCAACCACAGTCAATGAATTCACCTGAGTGGAGCAATCGAGAGGTCGCCGGGCGGGTGGATGTACGCCGAATGGGCGATGGTGATCTCACTGTCCGGCGTGCGGAGGTCTCCACGCCGGATTCACCAAGTGCAGCCGATCCGGGGCTGCGGAGTTCGGTAACACGGCCTGCATTGAAACCCGTAACGGGGTGTCCCATGAAACGGAAGTCTTTCGCAACGGCGACTGCGATTCTGTGCGGTCTTGTCGTGATGGGTCCGACGTCGCCTGCTTCCGCGCATGTGCGCGCCGCATCGGCGCCTGCTTCTGGCGAGAAATCTCCTACCTGCCCCTCGCCCAACGCCCCGCCCGGAACAGGCTCACAGATCAGCGCCGCCGACGCTGCCGAGATCGTCCGCATCCACAACGATGCGCGCCATCAGGCCGTCCAAAAATACAACCCTGGCCTTCCCGTTGTTTCGGTTGTGTGGAATCCCAAGCTTGCCTGTGACGCGCAGGCTTGGGCCGATGACCCGGCATCCAGCCAGGGCGGCGGGCTCCATCACAGCAGCCGTGCCACAAATGGAAACGAGGGTGAGAATCTTTTCAATGCTTTCCCTGGTCCGGCACGGCCCATGATGGCGCTGGACCCTTCCGTGAGCTTCAGCTGGATAGCCGAGAAGCCCAAATTCGACGCCGATAACAACGCCCCGATCAACATCAATGCATCCTCGGGTGCCAACTATCGTGCGTGGGGTCATTACTCTCAGATGATATGGATGTCCCCCGCGTCGCCCACCACCGCTATCGGTTGTGGCGTGAAGCAGGGCGTGCCTGTGTCGAGCAGCACGGGGTGGATTCTGGTGTGCCGGTACACCGCGGCAGGCAACATCAACGGGCAGCGGGCCATCGCCCAGTCCGGGGCAGCCGTGGCCTGTGACCCGGCGGTCGCCAACCGGGCTCCGACCGCCGGGACGGCGGCCCAGGCGAGGGATTCGGTGACGTGTCTGATCAATGCACAGCGCACTCAGCGCGGGCTGCCTGCCCTCACCGTCAACCAGGCGCTGACGAACGCGGCCGGGCAGCATGCCAGCGCGGCCGTCCAGCTGAAGTGGTGGGGTCCGGGCAAGGACCCCCACCGCAATCCCCAGACCGGCTCCACACCGCAGAGCCGCATCCAGGCGGCCGCGTACTGTCCGAACCCCCGGTCGTGGGAGTTCAGCGAGATCACGTACACCGGGTGGGGCGGATCGGGAACCCCGCAGGCGGCCGTCAACTGGTGGATGAACAGCCCCGGCCACCGCGCCATCATCCTCAAGCCGTCCCTGCGCGACATCGGGACTTCGGCCCAGCCCGGCTCGGCGGACCCGGCCGGAGCCTCGTCGTCCAACGCCGGCACCTACGTCGTGGACTTCGGACGATGCCAGCAGTGAATCCGCCCGCCGCCAGCGGTCCGGTCGTCGCCTGACGGATCGCGCGGCCTGGTCGGACCGGTCCTGGTCCTCCGCCGGAGCGGAGGGCCGGGACCGGCCCGTATGCGGATGGTGGGCAGCCGTAGCATCCTGCATGGACGTCCTCGCCGTGCGGGGTCACTCCCGTACGACATCGCTGAGCCGCGCGTCGGCGGCCCGGAGTTGGGGCCAAATACGCGTGGTGGCGTCGGCGCCGCGACGCCAGTTCTGCCGTTCGGTGTTGACTGGTCGGCGACGGGGGTGGCCTTGCCGGCCAGGTGGTCATCGAAGCTGACGATCATCTCGGGCTCGGCGATTCGACGGCCGGCGCCGAGTACAGCGTGGAGTCCCTGACCCAGCACGGCTGGACCAAGACCACCACCTCGGGCGCCCACCGCATCCGGTCAGGAACGTGATCTGTGCACCTGCGGCGGGCCCACGAAGCGGTGTGCGGACATCGGTGCCGGTCGCGTCTGACTGTCTCCCTCTCCGGCGGGGGGACCCCTGGCGGGATTGTCACACCGAGGCGTTAGAGTGTGCGCCGCGGTTGAGACGGCTGACCAGCGTACTCGTCGGGCAGGGCCCGCCGCGGCACCTCTTGACATGCCGTCAAGGGGTACGGGGGCGGCCGCCGGGCTGTTGCGGCGCGTCTCCGTTCGGAAACCGGAAACAGCCAGGAGAACCATGAGAAAGAGAGCGCGGAGAGCGAGCATTCTCGCCGCCGCCACCGCCGTCGCGGCCACGGGCATGCTCATAGCCGCACCGAACGCCAGCGCGGGCACGTCCGAGATCGTGAACCCCGGCTTCGAGAGCGGCAACGCGTCCTGGAACGAGAAGGTGACCCCGTTCGCAGGGCACCCGATCAACAACTCCTCCGCGTGGCCGGCCCACTCGGGCACCGGCAAGGCGGAGCTGGGCGGCCAGGGCCTGACGGGCATGAGCCGCGTCTCGCAGCAGGTCACCATCCCGGCGTACCGGGTTCCGGTGCTGTCGTTCTGGGTGCGCAGCGACGTGCTCAACGCCGGGGCAGGCGGCTTCGGCTTCCGTCAGCTGATCGTGGAGGCCACGGCGGAGGACGGCACGCCTTATGAGTTGCACGACCGCATGAACAAGGGCGGGACCAACGGTTCTTACGAGAAGGTGACGGTCACGCTGCCCGACGCCTTCTACGGCTCGTCCCCGCAGAAGGTGAACATCAGCTTCATGGTGATCGAGGACTCGGCGAACCGGATGCCGTTCCTGATCGACGACGTGAGCATGGAGTACCGCTTCAAGACGATCGACCGTCCGGTGATCATTCCGGGCGGGATCTTCCGGCCCATCGGCGGCTGATTCCCGCCCGCTGGGCAAGGCGGCGTGGCTGACGTGTACCCACGGTGGCCGCGCCGCGATGCCGCCGTTCGCCGTCCGTCGATCGGCGTCCGTGCGGGTTGCCTGCTGCCGTGATGGCGACTGTTCCCGCGTCCGGTGCGACGGGGACGGTTCGACAGGGCACTCAACTCCAGACATGTGATCCCGGGCCTGAAGGCGCCAATACCACGTCCTCTTCCGAGCCGGACAGCCCGCACGTCCTACCTGGCGACACTGACCCGCCCGCTGGCCCCCGAGGCCGCCGCGACCGTACTGACGCAGACGGGTGCGGCGATGGCACAGGACGTCGAGAGAACGCTGAGCGGCCACACGGTGTGCTACCCACCCGCAGAGCCGGACACGCTCCTCGAACCCCTCTACCCGGACCGGCTCGGGGAGGATTTCGTCGCCCTGCAGACCGCGGGCCACTCACTGCCGGACTACGCCGCCGACGACTGGGCCGCCCAGGCCCCCGCCCGTCTGCTGGTTCCCACCGGCCCTGAGTCGGACTCGGCGTCGCCCCCGTCCTGGTCCCGCCCAGCGCTCACAGTGCTGATCGAAACCTCCCTGCGCTGGCGCCATGTGGCCGAAAGTCAGCTCTATCCGCTCCTGACCGCCCACCCCCGGCTCGCCCGGGCCGCCGGCGGGGCCGCCCTGGCCCGGCTCACCGAGATCGAGCGCGTCGACCTCAGGGTCCTCAAAGCCATCGAGCCCCATCTACCCCGACTGAGTGTCGATCTTGCGCCAGCGACCGCCGCCATCACACGCGTCCTCACCGCCGACCGCCTCAAGAGCACCGACGACTCCCATGAGCGCGCGCAGCTGTACATCACGCTGGCGGGCTCCCTGCTTGTGGCCGGCCTGCATGAGGAGGCCCTGCCTGAGATCACCGAAGCCACGCTGATCTGGCGGCGGCTGGCTCAGCCCGCACACGAGGCCGTAATGATCCGGCGTCGGCACGTCCGGGCGAACCGGCGTGCCCACATTCCCGTCCTCGCCGACATCCTCGACAACCTCTCCGCCCTGTATGCCGGGCTGGGGCAGCGTCAGCGGGCGCGTGAACTGACCGAGGAAGCGGTCGGGCTGTACCGGGAGGCGGTTGGGGCCAACCCCGCAGCCCACACGCCGGCCCTGGCAATCGCACTGAACAACCTGGCGATCGGGTTGAGTTGAGTGGTTCTGTCATCGCCTGATGGTGTGGGTACGGGCGGAATCTGCTGGTCCGCGGCCGGTGGTCTGTTGGGTGGCGGGGGAGTGAACGCAAGCCTTACCCGAGCGACTTATCGGACGAGCAGTGGTCGTTGATCGAGCCGGTGATCACGGCGTGGAAGGGCCGGCACCGCTCGGTCAGCGGCCACCAGGGCGCCTACGAGATGCGGGAGATCGTGAACGCGATCCTCTACCAGGGCCGGACGGGCTGCCAGTGGGCCTACCTGCCGCACGGTCTTCCCCAGAAGAGCGCGACGTACTACTACTTCGCCGCCTGGCAGGGACGACAGAACCGACCAGGTCATCCACGAACGCCTGCGCTGCCAGGTCCGTGAGCGGGCCCGGCGATCAGAGGACCCGACCCTGGTGGTGCTGGACACCCAGAGTGTCGACGCGGCCGCCGGGGTCCCGGCCACGACGACCGGCCGGGATCCGGCGAAGCGGGTGCCGGGCCGCAAGCGGGGCCTGGCCGTGGACGTGCTCGGGCTGGTCGTCGCTGTCATCGTGCTGGCCGCGAGCGCGCATGACAACGCCGCGGGCATCGCCCTGCTGGACCAGGTCGCCGAGAACGCCAGTGGCACGGTCGAGAAGGCGCTGGTTGACCAGGGCTTCAAGAACCAGGTCGTCGCACATGGCTTCGGCCTGGGCATAGACGTCGAGATCGTCGCACGCAACCCGCAGGAGAGGGGGTTCGTTCCGCAGCCGAAGCGGTGGGGGGTCGAGCAGACCTACGGGATCCTGATACTGCACCGGCGCCTGGTCCGCGACTACGAGCACCGTCCTGCCTCCTCCGCCTCCCGCGTCTACTGGGCCATGGCCCACGTCATGGTCCGCCGTCTCACCGGCGCGGATACTCCGACCTGGTGCGAAGAGCGGGCGGTGACAGCATGAACATCCAGCCCCTGCTCGATGCCCTGGACATCCAGGAAGGCGCCGCCCGGGCCCTGGCCGACGACCTCCGCGCACAGATCGGCGACCTGCAGACCCGGTTGTGGGAGGCCGAGACCCACCTGGAGCACCTCGTGATCACCCGCAAGACCGTCACCGGTCTCGCCGACCGGCTCCCGGCCGTCGCGCCGGACCTGCCCGAGCACCCGGACTACCCCCGCCTCCTCGCCGTCTTCAACGAGGCCACCGACCCGCTGCGGGCCCGTGATATCTGCGAAGCCCTCGGCCACGAGCTGCTGCCGAAGAACATCGCGGGAACCCGCGCCAAGCTGAAACGTCGGCGCTGCCGCCCTCAGCGGTCAGCCGCCCCTATCCGCATACCTCACACAGCACGGGATACAGCCACCGCTCCAGGCCCTTCAGGGACTTCGCGAAGATTCACCTTGACGAGCCGAAGTCAGTAGTACTCCAGTGTGACTTCGCGATCTACGCGCTGGAGGGGGCGGAGAGCCGCTGCCGGTAATGGCTGCGACGTGCCGAAGCTTGGTGGCTTCTGCCGCCAGTTCGACCAGTGCGGGAGTGCGTTCAGGGCTGTGATCGGCGGGCTGAACAGTGCGCCGATCAGGCGGCGGAGATCTCCAGGACCGTCAGGTCGACCGGGTCTCCGCTTTGGGCCGGGCGGTTGGGATCCGCACGTCTGGTCGGCCTCGCGTCGTCGACTGCCGCGGCAAGGAACGCGATTGCGAGCATGGCCAGGGTGACGTGCCGGTGCCAGGCTGTCCAGTTGCGAACCTGGTGGTGGCCCAAGCCGACCTGCCCCTTGGCCGCCTGGAAGCACTCAGCCGCTGCATCGGACCGGGACGCTATGGCCGGCGTGCTCCGCCAGATGCCAGCAGTTCTTGCGCTCGGTCCCGGACAGCAACCCGAGCAGATAGGCGCGGGCCGCGGCCCGAGGTTCCACTCGCTCGAACAGGCCCGCAATCCGACCATGGCCATCGAGCAGGGTCTACGCTACGGCCCGCGGCTACCGCACGATCTTCAAGAGTCCACACAAGCCCTTGATCATCTCGCGGTGGCCGCACGCATCAGGCGTCGTAGTACTCGCCGTCGTCACCCTGGAGCTTCGCCTCCAGGGCATCCGCCACTTCGCGCATCGTCGCAATCACCGCGTCGCTCGGGTTCTTGGACACGATCCGCCCGGCGCTCCACCACATCGGGGCCACCTCGAGGCCGGGATCGGCAGTGACCACCGCTTCCAATCCGCTGCGGTGACGTCCTGGCCCTCACCGTCAGTTGTGTTCGCGTGGTTCGTCGCCTGCCGTCTTGGCCTGCTTGCGGTAGGCCCCCGGCGGCGATCCGAAGTGTCGTTTGAAAGCTTTGGCGAAGGCGAACTCCGACGTGTACCCCGTGTGCTGCGCGATTGTGCTCAGCGGGGCCGGCGATTGGTGCAGCAACCGCGCCGCCGTGGCCATCCGCCAGTTGGTCAGGTAGGTCAACGGCGGCTCGCCGACCACCGAGGCGAAGCGGCGGGCGAACGCCGCGCGGGACAGCCCGGCGCGGGTGCCCAGCGACTCCACGGTCCAGGGATGGCCAGGATCGTCGTGGATCGCCTTCAGGGCCGGGGCGACTGCCGGGTCGGTCAGCGCGGCCGCCCAACCCCGGGTCCGTTCCCTCGGTAGTTCGGCGTACCACGACCGGAGGATGTACAGCAGCAGCAGATCGATGAGCGCCGTGACGACCGCGTCCGAGCCCGGCTGCGGCGCGTGGAACTCGGCGCACAGCTGATCGACCGCCGAGCGCAGCACCGGGTGGCGGCCGGGAACCGCGGGGAGGTGGATGACCTCCGGTAGATCGCTGAACAGCGGATGCGGGCGCTCAACGTCGATCGCGTACGCGCCGCACACCAGCACCGTTTGCAGCCCTGGTCCGTCCACGGTGACCTGGCCGATCGGCGAGGAACGGTCCACGCGGTCTGGTACGAAGTCCACCGGATCGCGGTCCGGCACGTCGCACAGGGTGTGTCCGCTGCCGCGCCGCAGGAACACGATGTCGCCGGGTCCGAGCGCGAGCGGTTGGCCGTGCGGTGGCAGCAGGTGGCAGTGCCCTTCCACGACCACGTGGAATCCGGCTCCTGAGATGGGTTGGAACTTAAGGGCCCACGGGGCGTGCGCGTCGGTGCGGGTCACCATCGGGCGTCCCGTGCGCAGGACTTCGAGGGTGTCGCTCAGGATGTCCATAGCGCCACTCTAGTGCCTGCATGGCGAGACGATATGACAGGGAATTGAGATCTCAAGTCATTCAGCGTCTCGATATGGAGGCGTACGTTCTTGCCATGGCGGTTGCCGCACCCCGGCACTGCATCGACGAAGGAATGGATCCCATGTCTCTGGCTGGCAAGAAGATCGTGATCATCGGTGGAACCTCTGGCATCGGCTTCGCGGTAGCCCAACAGGCCGCGGCGGCTGGCGCGGACGTCGTGGTCGCCTCTAGCAATCAGGACCGCGTGGACACTGCGACGAAGCGGTTGGGCGAGCGGGCCGAAGGCCGCCGCCTGGACGTCGCCGACGGCAACGCCATCGCCGCGTTCTTCGAGCAGGTCGGGGAGTTCGACCACCTCGTCTACACCGCGGGCGAATCTCTGCTGATCAAGCCGTTGGTCGACACCACCCCGCAGGAGGCCAGGGCCGTCTTCGAGCGCCGGTTCTGGGGCGCGTTCCTCTCCGCCAAGTACGCTGCACCGCGACTGCGCGACGGCGGCTCAATCACTTTCAGCTCCGGCGTCCTCGCGATCCGCCCCCTGTCCGGAACCGCGCTCACGGCAGGTATCACCGGCGGCATCGAGGCCCTGTCCCGGGCACTCGCCGTCGAACTCGCCCCTCTGCGCGTCAACGTGATCCAGCCCGGTGTGATCCGCACCGAGCTGTGGGACGGCAGTGTCCCGGACCCGGAGGCTTTCCTCCAGGGCGCCGGGTCCGAGCTGCTCACGCGGCGTGTCGGCACTGCCGAGGAAGCCGCGGCGGCCTATCTCTTCGTCTTGGCCAACGCCTACGTCACCGGCACCACGCTCGCGATAGACGGCGGCGCGGCACTGGTGTGACATAGGCGCCACGCATCTGGGCCCTGCCGCTGTCAGGGTCCGCCGTCAAGTTCCTCCAGTACCTCGTCTCCCGGAGCGACTTTGGGGGAGCGCTGCCGGTACGCCAGAAGGACATGGCGGCCGAGTACGGGGTCACGCCCCAGGCCGTCAGCGGCCTCATGGCGCCTCTGTGTGACCTGAACATCGTGCTCAGGCCGCGCAGTGAGGAGCGCACCGGCAACTCCTACCGGCTTCACCCCTCGCAAGTACGAGACCCCCGAGGCCATGGAGGCCGCGTTTCGCACCGCCCTCGTCCGCATCCAGGCCGGGGACCTTCCCAATCTGAAGCTCCCGACGTACCACCAGGCGCCGCCCGCCCCGACGGGCCGCCCGAAGCTCCAGGTCGCCTGACCGGGGCTGCGGGAGCCGGACAAGACAGAAGGCCCCCACCGAGGTGGGGGCCTTCTGCGCCTGAGTAACAGTTGGTGCTCTCACTATATCCGCCTCTCCCCAGGTCCGGACAGCTGGATTGCGCGGCACGCGACGTCCGTGTTCCCCATCGAGCCGCTCCGGGGCTGCCGCTGCCGAACCCCGGCGAGTTCTGATAGTCCACCGGTCCGGCGGCACCCGATGTGGTGGGAGCGCCTCACGGGTTGAGAGCGCTTGTATTCACTCGCTCCAAGGTGTGCAGGGTTGCGGTCCAGCCAGCTGCGTGCTGCCGCGCGTTCGTCCGGACGAGCGATCTCGGACGTAGCCAAGTAGACGACGAAGGGGTGATTTCCTTCGCGCGTTTGGCGGCGCAGTTTGGGTGCTGCTCTGTTTCACCGGACGCCGACAGTTGTGCTGTGCCGCCGAATCTTGCACGCGTGTCTATGTGCTGCGCAGGAGCGAACGCCGCCGAAGGGGTTAGTCGGAGAACAACTCGCCGTGCACTTTCCAGTGCTGGGTGGCTGCGTTGCTGCCCGTGACGACGTATTGGCCCCTATTGGGGATTTTCGTCGTGCGATCCTTGCCGTCCACACTCCAATGCACGACGACACTCCATGTGCATCTATGCGAGGTGGCGTGGACGGACAGGGTGACCGACTCCTTGTCGGATTGCGTCACCTGGTACTTGGGGGATTTGATCTGCTTGCCGTCTCTGCTTTTAAATGCAATCTCTACGGGGCTGGCATCAGCCTCCAGGACCGTCGAGCTATGGGGGATCATGGACGTAGGCACACGGTCGTCATAGATGGGTACTCCCGCGGTGCTGGGGCCGCAGTTCACTTTTGGTTCCAGCTGCTTGACGACCACGGTCTTGTCTGATTTTCCGCGAAGGATGAACGAGAGTCTCTGTGAAACCGCTGTAGCTCCGTTCTCCGTCGCCCATGAGTCCAGTCTGTCGTATTCGACTTGTGCCGGCGGAGGCGCAAGGTCGCCATAGGTCTTTCCTCCGAAGACCCATGCGCTCGCTGTGGGTTCTTCGACGTCGATGCTAAGTCCATGTTGTTCTTTGCCGACAATGCGCCTTACAAGGTGACCTGTGGCCGGCCATAGCCATTCGGTCACGGCGACCAGAATGATTCCGCCGATCATGGTGAGAACCAGGCCTCTGACGTCAGGCGAAAGACGCTGCCACCACCGCTTGGCCTCTACGCGGACACGAGCGCGACGCGAGGCCTCTGAGGGAGCTCGTGCGGGATCCTCCTGTGCCATGAGGCCACGCTAGAGCCCCCGACTCGCACACCCCCGTGCCCGACACCGCAACCCACCCGGCTGGTGGAATCCCCTTTGTGCCTGTGCATTGGAGCGAGGACGGCGAGCTGTTGATCGACGTGTGCAGACGTGTGCAGTTTGTCGTCGCTACGGAGGCCCCTGAGGTGCATGCGGCCTGGCCGGCGTTGAGATCGGGCGGCGCATGCAGCTCGGCACGTCTTCCCTTTGGTCCGGGGCAGGCCGCGGTGCGCCTCTCGCCAGGCGTATGCGGCGCGCGAGTCCAAGAGTTCCTGGTACACAGGATGCTCTCGGGGGACTCGCAGCCGGAACTGGTCCTCCGTTCGAGCAAGCGCAGCGTGCGCGTCGTCGTCGACGACGACTCCCAGGTCGATCCGGTCCCGGCCGTCTCCGACGACGCCGAACACGGACTTGCCGTTGATCAATCGACGGCCCGTTCGGTCACGACCGATTCCCACGGCACCGGTCACCAGTCACCAAGAACCCGACCACCGCCACCGCAGCGGGTCGTGGGCCTGGTGACTGGTGCGGGGCGGGCCGGTGAGTGCTGACCGATCGTCGTGACCGATCCGGTGATCGGTGACCGGTGACCGGTGACTGATCCGAGTCGCGGTGACCGGTGACCGATCGACTGCCCGTCGGTCACCGGTCATGACCGATTCCCACGTGACCGGTCACCACGACTCCGGATACCGACCGCTGCCCGCGTCGCAGACCGCGGGCTCGGTGACTTTCGTGGAGCGGGCCGGTGAGTGGAGGTCGCTACGCTGACTCGTCGCTGACTGGGGAGGCTGTGCGATGAGTTCGGTGCTGCGTATCGATCCCGACGGTGGAACGACCCTCATGCCGTGGCCCGGTGATGCGCTGCAACGGGGCTTGCTGATCCGGGCCGGGGTCGGAGGCTCGGCGGATATTGCGGTATACCACCGCCGTGCCGTGCTCCATGCCCATGGCAACGGGCAGTCCGAGCGTCTGCCGCTGAACCTGGCTGTGTGGGTGCTGGCTTCGGTGTGGCGGGGGGTCGAGCTGCCGTACGGTCTTCACGGCACGGTGATGGTGACGGGCCAGCAGTTCCAGGAGCTGGATACGGACCTGGTGGCGGAGGTTCAGGGCGTGTGCGTGGAGGTGGCCGAAGTACGGGCAGAGTGGCAGGACCGGCCGCCGGCCGGCGAGGGCGCCGTTCGCGCCGAGTTCCTCGCCGCGGCCGGGTACGCCAGGGATGCACTGCGCGCTCCGCCGGCCTGAGCGGCTGTGGGGCTACGGGACGTACTCCAGCGGCCTCTCGCCGCGTCTCCCCCTCCCGGTTCGGCGCCGCAGTGGCCCGACGGCTCAGCTGAACAGTGCCTCGCCCTTGTCGGACCTTGTCGAACGTGAACGCACGAGGGTGGCGGACATGCGGCTGTGGTGAATCCCGCCGATGCCGATGCGGTTCTACGAAGTGACTGAGGCCCTGCTGGATACCGGCAGGGCCTCAGTTCGTCTACTGCAGCCAGACTTTTTTGGTGAACCATCTGATGTCGCCGAGGGCGTCTTCCGCCTGACCTCCGAGAACTGAGTCTTCGAGTAGCGATTCGAGCCGGCTCATCAGCTCGGCGCTCACGGTCCCGTGGATGCGCCCCAGGTGTCCCATGCACGTGACGGCCAGGGCGACAATCTGCGGGTCATTTTCTGGTCCCAGGCAGTCGAGGAGGATGCGTTCCATCTTCCTCCGATCCGGATGATTCAGGGTCAACGCGAGGAGTGCCCTGGTGGAGCGACTGCTGTCAGAGCTGCGGAGGTCCGCCGCCATGGCTTCTCTCCACTGCCGGAGTTCTTCATCTCCGTTGGTCACTATGTTCTCTGTCCTTGGACCTGATCCTCTTGTGCAGCGTACGAGCGCATCACGGTGTCATGCCCGCCCGGTGAATGGCTCGGCGGGGGCGGGCTTGCCGGAGAGGACTTGGGTGATGGTGTCTTCGAGGGTGAGGTCATAGGTGCGTGCCATCTGCTGGATGCGGGCGACGGTCCGGCGGGGGATCGAGCTGCCGTACGGTCTTCACGGCACGGTGATGGTGACCGGCCCGCAGTTCCAGGAGCTGGATACGGACCTGGTGGCGGAGGTTCAGGGCGTGTGCGTGGAGGTGGCCGAGGTACGGGCAGAGTGGCAGGACCGGCCGCCGGCCAGCGAGGGCGCCGTTCGTGCCGAGCTCCTCGCCGCGGCCGGGTACGCCAGGAAATGCACTGCGCGCTCCGCCGGCTTACCGAGGCTGAGCAAATAGGGGCACCTGAGCCGTGACGCGTCGAAGGGGGCATTCAGTAGAAGGCGGCTTTCCAGTTGGGTAAGGATGACGGCACCCATGACGCGACCCGATTCGTCCAGAACGGCGGGCCGCCAAGGTCCCTACCGATACCCCGCCGGGGCTCCTGTCCCTCGCTGCCTGGCGGCACGGATACGTCGAGCTGCCAGTCTCCGTCTGACCCAGTCGGGTCCATGGTTGTGCCCGCGAGCCAGATCCCTTCGAGGTGATGCGGGTAGCGCTGTGGAATCGTGTGCGCCGTAGATCCCTACTCGTGTGTCAGGCGGGGGCACTGTTCCCCACCTTGCGCCCGCTGCCCCGCCGACGTCGTCGGAGGCCGCTCGACCGGGCTGTTCCTGAACGGAGAGGCGCCACCCGGGCTTCTTGTACTCAAGGGGAGGCGAGGCTCGCGCGGGCTGCGGTCATGAAGGCGATCTTGTGTTCTTCAAGGTGCTCGTTGACCTCGACGTCGCCGATCTCGCGCCACACCGCCTGGTTGAGTGCCCGGGCGTATGCATGCACAGGGGCGTGCAGGTCCGCATCGCTGAGCAGCACGAGGTGCCGTTCAGCGATCCAGAGTCTGGTCATGGCAGCCGAAGCTGTACGGTTCCAGTCATCGTCATCGCCCCACGCCTCGGGGCGGCTGTAGGCCGCCCGTTCGGCATCCTGGACGCAGGCGATGAAGTCCTTGATCGCCTGGATCAGTTCTGCCCGGCGCGCCTCCCTGGTGGCGGCTGTCTGGCGGCGTTCCTCCAACCGTTCAGCGGAGCGCTGAGTGGCGCGTTGGGAGAGCGCCGTCAGGCCACCACCGAGGGCGACGCCTGCGAGTGAAAAGACTGGTGCCCACACTTCCATCGCCACGCGGCGCCCCCCTACGACAAAATCCTTGCCCGTCACGTGCACATGGTCTGGTGGCGGTGCAGTGAGCCGTCCGGATGGGCGGTCGAGCCCGACTGTGTACAGCCGGACAGATCAGCGGGCGTCAGGTCACGCACGAGGACCGGCACGACAACCGCGGCCTCGTCACGAAGAAGGCTCATGCGCCTATCCGATCATCCCGAGGACCTGTGGACCAGAGAATTTCGCGTACAGGCCTCCGCAACGTGGTGGTTTCGCGGCTCTCGCAACCCCTCACAGCCCTCGTCCACGTTGGGGCAACAGGACAAGCAACTTTGGGGCCGGTCCAAACAGGGGGTGGTGGCGGTCACGAATCGCCATCGCCGCGCAGGATCTTCCAGGTCTTCATGCGGGCGAAGACGTGCTCGCGGCGAGCGCGGACCTGCTCGTGGGACTGGTTGTGGGCCTGATTCCAGTCGCGCAGTTCTTCGCCTTCGCGGCGACGGTGGGTATGACGAGTCCTGTACCTGAATAGCCTCCGTCGGCGATCGTGGTGCTCTGCAGACAGCCCTGGCCCCTCGATTCACCCCATGCCCTGCAGTCGTTGCGGTAGCCAGGCAGTGGCCGACCGACCACCACGACGAGTCGGGTGTCCGCGTCAATGACGACCTGGTGGTTGGTGGAGTACCGATAGTTCTTGGGCTGTTCGGCGACCGAGTGGTCGCGGGTGGATACCAGGGTGCCGTCCACGATCAGGACGGTGTCCTTGCGGATCCGCTTGCGGGGCTGGAGCGCCAGCGACGGGCCGAGGTTGTTGATGATGCGGTCGGCCGCAGACTTCGAGACACCGAACAGCGGTGCGAGCTGGCGCAGAGTTGAGTTCGTGCGCCAATACGCCGCCACGAGCAGCACACGGTTCTCCAGCGGAAGGCCCCACGGGCGGCCCTTGCGGACCGGATCTGCGCCTTCGTGGGCGTAACGCCGTGATCAGCTTGCGAAAGCAGCGCGGGCTCAGTCCGGAGAACGGGCTATTCAGGACGGCTCCGACGCCGTGATCACCCCAGCCACTGCCAGATCGTCTCACCCGCCGTCCCGTCTCACTGCGGCGTGAGGGAATCTCTGACTGCGTATCGCTTGGCCGGGCCACAAGTCGTCATAGGCGGCGTCCATGAACTGCACCTGTGCCCCGCGCAGTGCCGACGCATCGGCTATCTCGCCCCGGGCCGCCTCAGCGACGCGGCCCGCATAACGATACGTAGCGCCCCGCAGGGGCGCACTTCTGGCCGCCAGGTCGATCTCTGCTTGCGCAAGCCACAGGTCATCGACGAGCTGGTCGAGCACGGGATCGGTTGCGGTTCCTGCCACTGGGCGCGTGAGCGCGGCCTTCTCCACCTGCGACGCAATGCTCAGGAACTTCAGGATCACATTCTTCAGTTCCGCACGGTGCGCAGCCGACTCCTGTACCTCAAGCTGCCGGGAGCTCACCCGCGACACCATGTACTGGCCAAACAGCGACCCGCCCGCGCCGAGCGCAACACCTGCCAGAGACAACAACGCCGGCCCCAAAGTTCCCCAAGATCCCATGACAGGAGTATCTCAACTCGCCGATTGAGAGAGCCGGGCTGCCCATCGACCGCCCGCACCGGGGCAGACGTCTCTGGCTGGCCTTCTCCCGGCCCAGCCGGCAGACCCCGCTTCTGGTCAGCCGAACCAGCGGAACCGACAGCGGAGCGGCTACCGCTCGCCTGCCGAGGCAGGTAGGTACGGCCCGTACCCGGAACGGTTGCGGGAGCAGTTCGAGGGTGTGATCTGGCGGTTCCGGTCCAGTGCCCAGTGGCGGGAGATGCCTGCCGAGTTCGGCCCCTGGGCCACCGTCTACGGACGCTTCCGCGTCTGGCGGGACGCCGGTGTCTTCACTGCCCTGCTGGAAGGCCTGATCGCCGAGGGCGCCCGCGTGGGGAGAACAGACTTGTCGCTGGTCAGCGTGGATTCCACCACGGTCCGCGCGCATCATGACGCCGCAGGGATGCGCGTCAGCAAGCACCTCATGGACGCTCTGGAAGAAGCCGCGCACGAGCAGGAAGCAGCACGGCAAAAAAGGGCGGACCAGAGGAACAGAACGGACAGGCCGCGCGCCGGCACATCCGACGCAGACGCAAGCTCCGCCTGAGGGAAGCTCTGCTCGGCAGGTCCCGGGGCGGCCTGACCAGCAAGATTCATCTTGCCGCGGACCGCAGGTGCCGTCCGCTCGCGCTGGTCCTGACCGCCGGGCAGGCCGGGGA
>NZ_JBIAHP010000037.1:0-46684 GCF_042870715.1 Streptomyces sp. NPDC006463
CCCCCGAAGCGCACGGGCAAGGGCCGGGTCACCCTCCCGGCAGCCATCGCGGCGGAATCGGAGCGGCGGCTGAACAAGCGCCGCAAGCACCTGACACCCGTCCTGACCACGGTCCCCAAGGGCAAGAAGAAGGGGAAGAAGAAGCCGGCCCCGGCCGGGACGGCGACGCCGGGCACACCGAAGGTCGACCTGACCAAGAAGCCCAAGCCCACCACGAGCACACCGGGCGGCACGGCGAAGCCGAAGGTCAGCCTCACGAAGAAGCCCAAGCCCACCACCACCGCGGCCGGTACGGCCCCGAAGGTGAACCTGCGCAAGAAGGTCCGCCTCACCAAGAAGCCCCGGAAGCCGGGGCCGGGCGCGCCCGCCGGTACGACGCCGACGTCGAAGGTGAACCTGCGCAAGAAGGTCCGCCTCACCAAGAAGCCCCGGAAGCCGGGGCCGGGCGCGCCCGCCGGTACGACGCCGACGTCGAAGGTGAACCTGCGCAAGAAGGTCCGCCTCACCAAGAAGCCCCGGAAGCCCGGACCGGGCCCGGCCGCTGGTCCCACCGGCAGCACGGGCACGACCGGGCCGACGCCGACCGGCCCGGCCTCCAAGGGGAAGGGCGACCGGCGCCGTTCACTGCGCGGCTGGTGGGAGCGGGCGGGTGCGCGCCGCTCCGGGAAGCCGGAGTCGGACTCGTCCAGCTCCACCAGCTCGGCGACGACTCCCGGCCCGGACCCGGCACCGGCCGGGGGGTTCGGGCCGCCCCCGGGCTGGGGCTACGCCGAGGGCACGACCATCACCGTCGAACAGGCCGGCGGCCAGGTCTGGGAGGCACGCCAGCGCGAGGCCCGCCGCCGGGCCGGGGTTCCGGCCGGAGCGATTCCCGCAGCACGAAAAGGAGGAACCGTAGTGACCGTGCCCGTCCCGACGAAGGCACCGAACACCCAGTACGCGGACAGCGACCTGACGATCTACGACGTCATCGAATCCGACGCCGACATGGCCGAGGAGATCATGGCGGGCGTCGACGAGGCCCGCGCCGCCGCCGACGGCTGCGAGAAGATGATGACGCGGCTGGAGGCCCTGCACGAGAAGATCGTCGACCTCAAGGTGCCCGGCGTCCTGGAGGGCTGGGTCCTGATCCTCGCCGAGAAGGCCGTCAGCGTGAAGGCCAAGGCCGAGGCCCTGGCGGAGAAGCTGCCCGCCGCCTCCGAGGCCATCGCCTCCGCGGGTGAGAACGCGGAGCGCCGCCACAAGCCGCTCGCCGACGCCGTCCGCGACGCCGGACACGCTGCCCCCGCCGAGCGCGACTACCACGTCGAATAGGAGAAGCACCGTGTCCGACCTCGTACCCGTCATCGGCGGCGCCCTCCAGAAGACCGGCTCCGCCATCGTCGGAGCCGTCCGCTTCGGCATCGTCGTCGCGCAGCTCACCGCCGCCAGCGCCACCATGGCGGGCCTGTCCAACCAGGTCCGCTCCACCTTCAAGTACGTGGAGGACTGCGCGAAGTCGGTCGACAGGCTCGCCGACCAGGCCGCCGCCCTCAGCGTCGACCAGTCCACCGTCAACGAACACCGCGAAGCGGCGACCGTGATGCGGTCCTGCAAGGACGAAGCCGAAGCCATGGCCGTGGAGTGCGAGGAGATGTCCACGCTCTTCCACGAGACCGCCGACGGGCACATCGCCGACTACGGCTCGGTCGCGGACGCCGCCAACAACATGCCCGACGGCATCGAGATGGCCGACCGCGCCTTCTACAGCAACCGCTGACCCGCTCCGCACCAGCACGAAGGGGGGGGGGCCCCCCCCCCCGGCGCCCCCCCCCCCCCCCCCCACCCGGGGCGCCCACCCCCGGGGGGGCCCCCCCCCTTCCCTATGCCCTCGAAGGAGAGCTCACCGATGATCCGCCTCGGACCCCTGCGCAGCCGCTTCGCCCTGGCCCGCAACGCCGTCGGCCGCGTCGCCACCGTGGCCGGCACCGGCGCGCTCGCCACCGGCGCCTTCACCCACAACCTCTACGCCCCCTCCGTCCTGGCCGCCCTCGGCTGCGCCGGATGGGGCGCCGCCTGGTCCCTGACCCTGCGCCGCGACGCCACGGGCAACACCGCCATGGGCCTCTACATGGTCCCCTCCGTCTCGATGGCCGTCCTGCTCACCGCGCAGCGGATCATCCCCGGCATCGACTGGTACTGGGAGCTCCTCGCCGACGCCGGCTGGACCGCCGCCGTGCTGTACGTGCGCCCGGCCCGGGTGGCCCGCGTCCTGGTCGGCCGCGAGAAGTCGCTGACCCCCGAGGCGATCGAGCAGACCCGCGAGCTCCTGGTCCAGGACGACGTCCCGGCCGGGCCGCAGCACCCGATGGCCGCGTACTGGGCGCAGCACGTCGCCATCGAGGGCGGCGCCGCGGCGAACACCGTGCTGGAGCAGATCGAACGCACCGGTGAGCACTCGATGACTGCTGTCATCCGCTCCACTCTGCCCGGCAAGCCGGTCCCGAAGATCGACCTGCTGGAGCTGTCCGCGGCCATCAACTGGCCGGAGGACGAGATCGCCATCACCCCCGTACCCCGCCAGGGTGCCGGGGTCCGGCGCCTGACCGTCGGGCAGGCCCCCGAGGAAACCATGGACATCTACACGGCCTGGGAGAAGCTCATCGCCCCCAAGGGCATGCCCTCCACGGTCATCACCGCGATCCGCACCGTCGACATCCCCGACGAGGAGACCAAGGAGCTCCCCGCATGAGCAGGATCTACGAGCTGACAGTGGAAGCGGCCGAGTCCGGCGACATCATCACCTACCACCCGCAGCGCCTCGCCGCAGCCCTACACATCGCGGACGTCAACCGGCTCGCGGTGGAGACCAGCATCACGGGCACCAAGGCGTTGGTCACCATCTACCCGCACGACCCGCTCGCCCGCGTCATCCTCGCCGACCCCGAGATGCTGGTCATGGACGCCCGCGGCCGCATCTGGATCGGCCGCTACCACAACGGCCGGCCCTCCCTGCTGCGCCTGTACGACCCGGCGTCCGGGTCCGCGCAGCGCCTGCTGCTGTTCGGCACCACCGGCGCGGGCAAGTCCACCGCCGGGCAGATCATCCTCGCCGCGATGAAGCGCTCCGGGATCGCGGTCCTGTACGCCGACCTCAAGGGAGGCCAGTCCGCGCCCGAGGCGTTCGGGCAGGCCGGGCCCGGCCTGGACGGAAACGTGGCCTGGCGGGTCACCACGCAGGAAGGGACCATGGCGCAGCTGCGCACGACGTGGCTGACCATGATGGACCGCCAGGAGCGCTACGCCCGCCTGGGCCGCTCCAAGTTCCTGCGTGACCGGCCCGACCCGCTGATCTACCAGATCATCGACGAGGCCAACAGGTTGCTCGAAAAGGGTGCGCCCTACCGCGACGAGGCCACGTTCTACATCAAGGACATCGGCCGCACCGGCCGGTCCCTCGGCGTCGGCATCGGCCTGTTCGCGCAGGCCGGCCACCTCGAGGAGATGGGCGGCAGCGACACCCTCCGCGCGATGCTGAAGGAGGGCGAGGTCGTGTTGCTCCGTTGGACGTCCAGCATGATGAAGCAGCTGGTGACCGACGGCCTGCTGCCCGCCGGGCAGGTCCTCGCGCCGATCCCGAAGTATGCGGGCGAGGTCGACCTGGTGAGCCAGTTCGACGAGGAGCACGACGACAGCGACCTGCCCGGTACCCAGGGCACCGCGTACAACGTCAACGGCCGCTACCCCACCAGCAAGATGCGGTTCTGGAACATCGGCTCGTCCGAGCCCACCGAGGGCCTGGACCCGGAGGTCCTCGACCTCTACGGGCCCGGCGCCCCGCCCGAGATCGAAGAGGACGCCTGGGGCCTCATCGGGGACGCCTACTGCCAGCGCCTTGACGGCTTGGAGGCGTACCGGGCCGTCTTCCCCGAGCCCGAGGAAGACGAAGACGGCGAAGGCGGCGGCAAGAAGAAGGGCGGCGGCGGGGCCAAGGCGGCTCCCTCTCCCGTCCCGGCCGCCACGGGCAAGCCACGCGCGCGCACGCTGCGCGACCGCATCCAGGCCGTCCTGGACGCACACGACGACCCGCTGGACGCCCTCCAGATCCTTCAGCTCGTCAACGCCGACGGCGGCCGCGAGGTCAAGCTCGGCAGCGTCCGCAACACCCTGACCGCGATCAGGAACTGACCCACACCCTCCGCCGCCCAGCCGGGCCGGGCACCGCGCCCGCCCGGCCGCCGGCCTTCCCGAAGGAGCTCCCCACCGTGGCGTTGACCATCTCCCTGGTCTTCTTCGCCGGAATCATCGTCGTGATCCTGGTCCGCACCGGCAACCTGCGCCTGTGGCCCGCGCTCGCCGCCATCCTCTTCGGCTTCTCCCTCGCCTCCACCGGCATCGCGCCCGCCATCAACAACGCGATCAGCGGCATCGCCGGATGGATCAGCACCCTCGGATAACCCGCCCCACGAACCGATCGGAGCCCGCCATGAACCGCCCCCTGTTCGTCGTCGACGAAGCCGCCACCGTCCTCGCCACCGACCCCGAGGCCCGCCGTCTGCTGAACCAGCTGCTGCTCGCCGGACGCAAGAACGGCGTCCAGGAGCAGCCCGAGCCGGAGACCAGCCCGCGGGCCACCCTGCGGTTGCAGTACCCGACGCTCGCCGAGTTCGAGGCCGCCGCCCACCGGCAGTAGCCCGCCCCGCTCCCCACCCTTCGCGCCCTCCCCGCCGCCCCGGCCGGGAGGGCGCGCTCGTACCCGAACGGAGAACACCGTGGACTTCCACCCCACCGCCGGCCGCCCGATGTCCGACTCCGAGGCCGCCGCCGAAGCCAAGCGGATCATGGACGCGAGCTTCCGGACCGACCAGCCGGGCCACTTCCCCACGTCGTACCGCGACCACTCCCCCGTGCCCGCCTACGGCGACACCCCGCCCGTTCCGCAGCCCGACCAGCGGATCGTCCCGGCCTGGGCGGCCGGGATCGCGGTCGCGAGCATCGGCGTCGGCGCCGGGGTCACCGGCATCGGCTGCGGCGCCTGGCTCGTTCTGCAGGGCCTCGCCTCCGTCAGCCTCGCCGGAGTCCTGATGGTCACCCTGCCGTTCGCGGGCCTGGCCATGGCCGCCACCGCGATCGGAGGCGCGATCAACCGCGCCCGCTCCGCTGTCACGAAGAACGTCTTCGAGGGTCCGGTCACCATGCGGACCGAGATCAACAGCCAGAGCACCACGCGCGGCATGTTCTTCGCCCGCACCCGCAACGACATCCACCACTGACCCGGCGCCCTGCGTCGTACTCGAACCCCGCCCCCGTCCGGGCCGAGGGTCGAGTACGGGGCAGGCCGCCGGAGCAGCCCGCGCGCTCAGTCGTCCAGGTAGATCAGCAGGCGGCCGTACTCATCTACCTCCGCCTCGTAGATCACCCCGTCGACGATCGCGTGGTCGACGACGACCTCGTAGTCCTCCTCGTCGTCGATCCACAGCACGCCGTCGTCGTCCGTGAACGCCGGATAGATCACCCCGTCGGCGATCACCGAATCGAACTCGACTGCCATCGCGCCCCCTCGCTGCTCCCTGGCCTTCGCCCAGCCTGGCCCACCACCAGGCCCCGGCAACAGAGCCATGCCCATCCGTACGCGCCGTCACCGCTCTTGAAGGAGAAGCCGACCATGGCTGACCACAACGACCGCACCCTGAACGTCCCCGGCCCGCGCCAGGAGCACCCGGCCGCCGGCCACGGCCTCCCCGCGGCCGCGCCCCTGCTTCTCGAGGAACTCGACGACAAGCAGCCGCGCACGCAGGCCCTGTGCGTCTGGTGGGCCGACGCCTGGAACGACGGCGGCGTCCTGCACGACCGCTGGGAGGACCTGCGCCAGGCCCCGGCGCTCGGCTGGCACGGCATGGCCAACTGGCTGAAGGCGGTCCTCGGACTCGCCGGGATCTCCTTCGTCATCCTGCTGCTGGACGGCGCGACCGACGCCCTGACCGCCATGCTGCACAGCCTGCTGACGGCCGCGCCCCGCGTCCAGGTCGGCACCGACACCTCCACCGGCGTCTTCGCCGTGATCGACCAGCCGATCCGCACGTACATTGCCGCGCACTCCGCCTCCCTGCCGATCACCGGCGCCACCGTCTACACCGTCTGGCAGCTGGTCGGCCTCTTCGGCCTGATCGGAGGGCTCACACGCAGCAGCGGCGCCCGCATCACCTGGACCGCCTGGGGCGCGGCCAGCATCGCCATGGTCCACAGCGCAGCACCCGCCGACGGCCGCACCATCGCCACCGGCCTCGCCGTCCTCGCCTGGACCGCCGCCTCCGCCCTCGCACTGCGCGGCCTGACCCTGCGCCCGGCGTTCTTCACCCACATCCACAACGACGGCCACCAGATCGAGCCGCACATCCACCTCCCGGCCCCGGCCGCTCCGGAGGCCGACGACACCCCGGACAACGTGCACCCCCTCCAGAAGCGCTGACCCACGACCGCCACCGAACCCGAAAGGCACGCCATGAAGCTGGACGAGAACGAGCTCTGGGCTGGCACCTTCCACGGGCGCCACGACGGCGCCCCGGCCGAGGTCACCGCCACCCACGACGACACCCGCCCCGAGCCGTACGCCTGGACCTGCACCTGCGGCGCGACCCGCAGCTTCGCGACCGCGGACGCGGTGTTCCCCACCGCCTGGCGGCACACCCACCCCACCCGCCTCGACCGGCTGCGGGCCTGGGCCGCCCGCCTGCTCCGCACCCGCACCGCCCGCTGACCCGACGCCCTGCCTGGCCCTCGCCCACCCGCCCCGCGGGCGGCGAGGACCGGACAGGCCGCCCGGCCGCCCGCTGCGCCCCGCCGACACCAGCACGACGTCGGCGGGGCGCAGCGCTGACCACCGCCGACCGGATCCGGAGAAGGACGCGATGTACGAGCTCGACAAGCACACGCCCCACCGGCACGTGCGCTACCAGTTCACCCCGCTCCCGCTGATCCAGCGCGGCCTCGCCTACCACGAGGCCGGCCACGTCGTGCTCGGCCAGCTCGTCGGCTTCACCTGCGAGCGCGTCCGGATCCACACCATCACCCGCGACGGCGTCACCGGCTGGACCGGCGTCACCACCTGGGCCCGGTCCTTCGGCACCTACCTCGACGTCGCCGTGGTCTGCGGAGCCTCCGGCCAGGCCGCCGACCTCCACCAGCTCACCGAGTCCGGCCGCCTCACCCCAGAGACGGCCCGCCTCACCGCAGCCGACCACGACAAGGAGATGGCGCTCAGCATCCTCGCCGCCGAGGGCGTCCAGGTCAGCGAGATCGGCCCGGCCCCCGACGGCGGCCTGGCCTGGGACCACGTCATGGCCACCGCCCAGCAGCGCGTCGACCGCGAGTGGAACCGCATCACCGCCGTCGCCGAAGCGCTCCTCGCCGCACCCGACTTCACCCTCACCGGCACCCAGGCCGCGCAGATCGCCGCCATCGCCGCCTGATCCGACGCCCACCGACGACTGGAGGAACAGCCCGTGCTCATCCCCCGCCCGCGCCGCCGGATCGGACGGCCCCGCCCGCAGCGCCCCGGCCCCCGCTACCCGCACCGTCCCGACCGGCTGCCCACCGCCTGGAGCAGGTAATGCCCCGCCCGCGGAAGAAGCGCCGCTGCGAGGTGAACCGGGTGCCGCGCAGCGACGCGCTGATGCCCGAGTACGACCGCGGGGCCGTCCCCGATGGCCTGGTCACCCGGCGCCAGTTACGGGACATGGGCCTCAGCCCCGGTGGCAACGAGGGCGCGGTCGCGATCCTGCGCTGCCGGCTGTGCGCCACCCGGCCGCAGTGGTCCTGCACCCACCCCACCCGCGGCTACCTGCTCCGCGTCGACCTCGCCAAGCCCAAGCGCGTCCCGACGCTCGCCCAGGAGCGAGCCCTGGACCAGGCGATGGCGGCCCGGCAGACCTGCGGCCAGTGCGGCCGCCGGTTCTACATCTGCCTCTCCAAGAAGCTCGGCTGCTGCCTGGAGTGCTTCGACGGCACCCCCGTGGACCCGAGCAGCTGCATGACGGCCCCGGTCACGCACCGGCTGGCCGCGTGAGCCAGCCCCGTCCCGACCACGCAGGCCGGGACGGGGCCCGCACAACCGGACGGCCGCAGCACCGGCAAAGGCCGGCCGTCTGCTCCCTCACCCTTCGAGATCAGGAGAGATCCAGCATGACGTACCGTCCCGCCGTCTTCGCCGCCCTGCTCGGACTGACCCGCGCCGGAAGCGCCATCGGCGACTTCTGGGTCCAGAACGACTTCTGCGCCCGCGTGAAGGGCGCCTCCGACGAACACCCGGTCACTTTCACGGACCCCGTCACCAAGGAGGAGAGCACCCACGGCACGGCCAGCGGCCGCGCCGCGTGCCTCCACCACTGCCTCACGTACGTGGCCACGCAGGCGATCGTGGCCGGGCTCGGCGCCCGCGCGCTCGGGATCCGGGTCCACCCCGCCGCGGCCGCCGCCGCGCTCGCGGTCTCGTTCGGCACGCACTACGCCGCGGACCGCCGCGTCCCGGGCAAGGGCCTGCTGGAGAAGCTCGCGGACAAGACCGGCAAGGGCGGCTTCTACCGCCTCACCTCGCACGGCATCAACGGCGCGTTCCACCTCGACGGTGCCTTCCACCACGGCTGCGAGACCGTCGCCGCGCTCATCGCCACCACCCACGCGACCACCCGGTGACCCGCCTGTCCCGCACTCGCCTCAACCCGTCCGCACCCGAGATCCAAGGAGCTCCTCGCATGACGTCCCAGACCTTCCCGTACCTGCCGGACAGCTGCCTGGTTGTCCTGATCGGGGCCAGCGGTGCAGGCAAGTCGACGCTTGCGGCCACCTGGCCCGCCTCTCAGGTCCTCTCTCTCGACGCGCTGCGCGAGACGGTCAGCGACGACGCGGGCGACCAGGACGCGACCGGCGACGCCGTCGCCGCCCTGCACCTGCTCCTGGAGGCCCGGATGCGCCGCCGCCGGTTCACCGTCGTGGACGCCACGAACGTCACCCCCGCGTCCAGGGCGCCGCTGGTCGCCGCGGCCAAGCGGCACAACATGCCTGCCATCGCGGTCATGGTCTCCACCCCGGTCTCCGTGTGCGTGGAGCGGCAGGGCCCGCGGCCGGCCAACCGGACCGTGCCTGACGACACTGTCCGCGCGCAGCACACGGCGATGGTCCGCTCTCACCCGAAGCTGCTGGCCGAGGGCTTCAACGAGGTCTTCTTCTCCGAGAGCTTGTGCCAGCTGCTTCCGTTCCTCCAGCGGCTGGGCGATGCCCGGCAGGCCGACCTCGGGCTGGACGGCGGCGACGGCCTGGGCGAGATGCTGCTCGTCCGCCGGGTGTTCGGCGCCGAGGTTCTCCCGCTGTGGCGGTGGAAGCCCGGCTCAATGGCCGCCGGCGGTGACCGCGTCGCGGAGATCCGCCTCGGCCAGCAGTACCTCACTCTCGCGTTCCGGCCGAACGTCGACGGGCAGGGCGACTACGGCTTCGACGTCGCGCTGCCCTGCCCCCACGACGACGAATGCACCGGCTACGCCTGGGCGCCCGCGTACAGCGTCACCTGCCTCGCCCGCGCCCTGGCCGGCGAGCTGGACGACAGCGAGGACATCGTCTGCTCCGTCCACGGCGGCCTCAAGGACGCGGACCAGGAGCACAGCGACCACGCTGACGAAGCGCTTCGCGAGACCGCCGGGAGCGCGCGATGACCTTCCTCCAGGAGAGCAGCAACCCCGGCCGGACCGACTGGGAACTGGCCCGCCTCGCGGTCCACCTGCGCGGCTACGCCAAGTACGCCGACGACCCGGAGACAGACGCCGCCCAGCGCCTCGAAGAGGCGTTCACGCAGGACGAGGTCCGCCGGGCCGACGCCTTCCTGGAGGCCGGCTACCAGGACGCCGACCGCCTCGCTGCGATCGCAGCCCGACTCGGCAACGACACCGCCACCGATGAGGCGTGGCTGGTGCAGCAGCTCGCGACGGCATGGATGCGGCTGGACGAGCTCCGGGACCGGATCGACGACGGCGGCAGCCTCATGGCCAACACCCATGTGGCCAGCGCCATCGACTACGTCCGCGGGTCCCGGCCGTGACGAACCGGCCCTGCGGCGCGTGACGGTCCTCCGTGCCGCCCCGACGCCCGCTTATCCGGCGGGGGCCGGGGCGGTCGCGGTGGTCCCTCACCACCGAGAACAGAGAGGAGATGGACGTCATGCGCCTGCGGATCTACGAGGTGGACGTCCCGATACACGACACCCGCCACCCCGACCGGCACGGTGTGCACGTCTTCACCGGCGTCGCCGACTCCCCCGCCACGGCCCTGCGCCGCGCGCACGAGGTGTACGACGCCGCCCTCGCCGCGCACACGGCCGGACTCGAGATCCCCGGCAAGCAGCCGGACAGCTGGGGAGCGCGTGGGCTTCGGCCCGGCTGGCAGCTGGAGTGGCCCGCCGCGAAGGCCGGCCCCTGGCACAACCCCGTCAGCTGGACCGTCCGCAGCGACTTCGCGCTGTAGCTCTGCCCCGGGACAGGCGCACATCGGCGTCCAAACCAGTCGCCTGCCCCGGGCCTACCCACCCCGTACGAGACGAGAGAGGGAGATCCAGTATGGACTCCGTCCTGCGCACACAGGCCCGGTTCGGGCAGCGCGCACTCTTACTGACCACCGCCGCAGTGCCGTTGACCGGCTGGGCGGTCCACGCCGTCGCACTCCACAAGCGGCTCGCCGCCACCCGCCGTGACCCGCTGACCGGCCTGCTGCGCCGCGACTCCTACACCGCCCGCGCCCGCCGACTCCTTACCCGGCACGACGACGTGGCCGTGGTCCTGGTCGACCAGGACCACTTCAAGGACGTGAACGACACGATGGGCCACGCGGCCGGGGACGCCGTCCTGGCTGCGACCGCCGCCCGGCTCACCGCCTGGGCTGGCCCGCGGGCATCCGTCGGCCGGCTCGGAGGCGATGAGTTCGCCGTCGTCCTGGAGCTGTCCGCCGGGAGCCTGGAGCAGCGCCTCGCACAGCTGGTCCGGATGCTGCACACCCCGGTCGTCCTGGACGACGGCCGCACCGTCGACGTCGGCGCCTCGGTCGGCGCCGCCACCCCGCACGCGGTCGGCTTCCGCGACCTGAGCCTGCTGCAACGTGCCGCCGACGCCGCCCTGTACGACGGCAAGCACACCGGCCGGGCGATCCTCGCCGCGCGGCAGCACGTCACGGTGCCGTCCATTAACGGCCGCCGGGCCGGCCGTCCGGGCACCAGCGTGTGGGGGCGGGCCGCATGAGCGCCGCGACCCTGCCCGAGGGCGACTGGATCCGCGGCATCAGCATCCGGCAGCCGTACGTGGCCTGCATCCTCGCCGGTGCCAAGACCGTGGAGAACCGGCCCGGCCGGTGGCGGACCGGCTGGGTCCTGCTGCACACGAGCAAGACCGTCGACCGGCCCGCCCTGCGCGTCCCGCTGATCGGCCGCACGATCCGCGACCGTGAGCTGGTCACCGGCGCGGTCGTCGGCATCGCCCGGATCACCGACTGTCACCAGGACCCCGAGGGAGCGCCGCTCTGCTCGCAGTGGGCCCTCCCCGGCGTCTGGCACCTGGTGCTCGACGACGTCCAGGAGCTGCCCGTGCCCGTCCCCGCACGCGGGCAGGTCGTGCCGTGGAAGCCGACGCCAGACCTGCTGGAGCGCGTATTCCAGCAGCTGCCCGACTTCCGGCCGTGACCCGTACCCGAGGCAAGAAGCCGCCGTTCGAGCCGGGCCTGATCCCGGCCCCCGGCGCGCTCCTCGAATGGCGCGACAGCCAGCACTTCGACCGCTGGCAGGACCGCCCCTGCGTGCTGTGCGACAAGCCCACGCCGATGCGCTCCCACGCCGGGGAGCCCGTGCACAAGGCGTGCGCAGAGAACTGGATCGCCGCGAACCCGGCTGAGGCACGCCTCGGCCGCTTCGCCTCCGACACCCAGCCCAAGAGCAACCAGCGCGCCACCCACGCCTGACCCCTCCCACCGGAGGCCCCCCATGAGCAGCACCGACCGTCACGTCGACCACGCTCTCGCCTACCCCGAGCCGCCTGCCTCCCCGCTCTGGCACCGCCACGGCGCCGTGCAGGCCCGGCCCCTCACCGACGCGGAGAAGAAGCGCAACCGCGAGCTACTGGTGCTCGCGCAGTACACCCCCCGACCCCGCTCCCCTCGCCCCACCGAGACCCTGGCGGAGGCCAGCTGATGGACACCAAGCACTGCGCCGTCGACGGATGGGTCGACGCGATACCCGCCCCCGGCCCGCACGGCACCGCCACCTTCGACCTGGTGGTCCGACCCGCCGACTTCGACACTGCCGACAAGGACGCCCCCGACACGGTCGTCACCTGCACCAGCAGCAACCCCGGCATCACCCACGAGCTGCTGAACGGCATACAGCCCGGCGACCTCCTGCGCGCGACCGGCACCCTGGTCCAGCCGTCCGCGCCCGGCGAGCCCGCCCGGCTCACCATCGACGCCCTCGAGGTCCTGGGCACCGCGCTCCTCCCGGTCCTGCGGGACATGGTCCTCGACCGGTACGGCGACTACGTCGTCATCTTCGATGCCGACCGCGACCAGGTCCCCGTCTTCACCGCACACGGGACATGGGTCGGCCTGGCGGACAACCCCGACGCCATCACCACACTCATCGACATCCACGAGCGCGTGAACGGCGGCGACGCCTGATGGCCACCACCACCGCGCAGGCCCGCACCGTCCTGGAGCGGTTCCCCGCCGGAGGCCCCCATGGTTCCTGGCCGGCCGAGGAGTACGCCGCCGCCCAACGCGCCCAGGGCACACAGGCGCAGGTCGTGATGGACCTGCCCACCGACCAGTTCCTCGTGGTCACCGAGACCACCACCCAGTAGCCCCACCCCGGAGCTCCGCGTCCCGCCCTTCCCGGCCGGGCGCGGAGCCCCGCACGTCCCAACCTTTTCCACCACTGAGTAGGAGACTCCCTTGCGACCGATCCGTCTGACCTCGTTCGGCTACCTGCATCTGCCCACCGGCCCGGACGGCTTCCCCGTCCCGCCCGCCGCCGACCGGATCGAAGACGTCCGCGACCGGCTCCGCGACCCGGCCGCCGCCCGCGACATCCTCGACCTCGACGGCTTCCACCCCCGCGTCCAGGAAGTCGTCCTGAACACCCCCGGCGCCCGCGAGCTGCTCGCCAATCTCGCCGACTACGCCGACCTCCCCGCCGGCCCCAGCCACATCGCCATCGGCTGTGCAGGAGGCAGGCACAGGGCCAGCGGCCTTACGGAACTCCTGGCCCAAGCACTCCGCGACCGCGGCCGCGAGGTCGTAGTCGAGCACCTGCACGTCCACCTGCCGCGCGTCCTCAAGACGCCCGCCAGCCCCCGTACCGCCACCCCCGAGCAGGAGACCGCCCGATGATCCGACGCTTCCGCCGCTGCGGCCACGCCCCCGGCGCCCTCACTCCCGAAGACCAGGCCGCCGTCGACCGGTTCCGCGCGATGCTCACCGCCGTACGCACCCCGCAGCCCTGGACCCCCGGCCACGGCCAGGACGTAGCCGTACGGGTGGGCCCGTTCATCGAGCGCGCGCACACCCGACCCGGCGACGACCACGGCACCGAGACGCTCGCCGTCGCCCTGGTCCACCCCGACACCGGTCACGCCGCGGGCTACCTCCACGGCCGTCAGCTCGGCTACACCGACCGCGGCTGGCTGCGCTGCGAGACGACCGCGATCCTCGGAGCCTGGCAGCCGGCCTACGCGATGCTCACCCACGCCGCCGCGAACCTGCCGCTCCCAGACGACGTCGGCATGATGCCCGCCCACTACGGCGTTCACGTCGAAGCCCGCCGCCACGTCGGGCCCGGCTACACGCTGCTGCGCCTCGGGCCCTACACCCAGACCTGGCTCGCCTCCCGCGACGCCGACCGCCTCAACACCGAACTGGCAGGCCGCGCCGCCACCGTCATCCCCGGCTTCACTGTCACCGCGAAGAACGCCGCGTTCGACGCCAGCGACCACAACAGCTACACCGACCCGCACGGCGCCGACGTCACCGTGCTCCTCGCCGCAGCCGTCGCAGGGGTGAGCAAGTGACCACCACCGACCTGTACGAGATCGCGACCAGCGAGGGCGACGACGGCACCCTGCATCCCGTCGAACAGATCTGGACCCCCTGCGCCGACGACGCTGCCGACAGCGGGTTCATCGCCCACCGCGGCCTCCACGTCACCGGGATCGACAACCCCACCGACGACCACCTCTACCCCGTAGCGTTCCTCGTGCTCGGACACCAGCGGTGGACCGACGTCATCGAGGCAGCCGCCGCGTACATGGCCCGGATCCACGGCTGGCGGAACCTGCACCTCTACCCGGGCGACGACCCCTCCGTACTCATCCCCCTCATCCCGCGCGCGGTCCACACCTACGGCGTCTTCTTACGGCACCCGCACCCGGACCACGGCTGCGGATGCGAGTGGGACGACACCTGGCGCATGGTCTGGTCGCCCGACACCGAGATCGGCGCCATCCCGATCACCGTCCTGCGACACCCGGCCTCCCAAGCGACAGCCGCCGCCATACCCAGCCCCGACCACGGGTCCGTCCCCGCGACCTGGGCGCACTGACCTCACAGCTCCCCACCCCCGAAGCGGCTCCCGTCGTCCGAACCTCGGTCCGGACGACGGGAGCCGCTTTTTTGCGTCCCGGCAGATGTCTCCGAGCTGAGCGGGTCGGGTCCCCCCTTCAAAACCGGGTTTTGAACCACGCCTTCGGTTGACGAGGGTCGGTGAGCTGATGACGTATCGATCCCAAAACCCGGTTTTGAACCGACACGCCGCAGCACCTCCAAGCGAGGCCGACGTGGCATCCTGTCCCGGTCCGCTAGTACCGGCCCAACCGGGTCGGGAAGCATACGGAGCATCAGGAGTACCACCCATGGCACGGATCACCGCGCTTATCAACCGCAAGGGTGGAGTCGGCAAGTCGACTCTCACCGTGAACACAGCGGCTATCACCGCCCACGTCCTGGGCAAATCACCCGACGGCGACCCGCACTACGTCGCTGCAGTCTCGGCCGACCCTCAGGGATCCACCACGTGGTGGTCTCAGCGCGTCGGTGAGGACCTTCCCTTCTCCTTTGAGCAGATCAACTCGCGAGACGACCTTGAGTTGTTCTCCCAGCTTAAGAAGTCGCGAAGGGTGAAGCACGCCTTCATCGACACACCCGGGTGGATGGACCTCCCCGAGGACGAGAAGGAAGAAGCCGGCGACCCGTTCGGCAAGAGCACCGCGGCCGACGCGATGCGCGCTGTGCTCGCAAACGCCGACGACATCATCGTCCCCGTTGAGCCGGAACCGCTGGGCTTCATGCCAACACGCGACACCATCGAGGAAGTGGTCAAGCCCCTCGGCATCCCCTACCTCGTTGTCATCAACAACTGGGACCCACGCGACGGCGAGGCTGACCTCGACCAGACGAAGGACTTCGTCCGAGCCCAGGGATGGAACCTGGCCAACACTGTCGTCCGGCACTACAAGGTTCACACCCGGGCAGCCCTCGAAGGAACCGTCGTCACTCAGTACAAGAAGAACCGGGTCGCCATGGAGGCCCGCGAAGACTTCTACCAGCTCGCCCTCGAGCTGGGAGCAGGCAAGAAGGAGCGTCGGTGATGGCCGCGAAGAAGCAGTGGGCGGCCCTGATCGACGGTCCCGGCAAGGCTGGCAGCACCAGCGATACTGAACCCTCCAAGCCGGCGGCTCCGCCGACCACGGCGTACATGAACACGATCATCAGCAACCCGGACAATCCGCGCGCTGCCATCGACTACACCGACGACGACGCCGAGTTCCGCGAACTCAAGGAGTCCATGCGAGCGGTCGGCCAGCTGCAGCCGGCCGCCGCGATGTCGAGCGAGATCTTCCGCCGAGTCAAGCCCGAGCACGCCGACGCCATCGGAGACGCCCAGTGGGTCGTGATTCTCGGCAACCGGCGCTTCCACGCAGCGAAGCAACTCGGCTGGACCAAGTTCGAAATCAGGGTCCGTGATCGGCTGGGCAACGAGGACGACGACAAGGTCGACGAAGCCGTCATCATTGAGAACATCCACCGCAAGAACATCCCGCCATACAGAGAAGCTGAATTCCTCCAGCGGATGGTCGAGCGTCATGGGTCCCAGGAGAAGGTCGCCGACCGCATCGGCAAGTCGCAGATGTACGTCTCGAACCGGCTGGCCCTGCTCAACCTGGCACCGGAACTCAGGGAAGCCGTTGACACCAAGCAGCTCAAGGTGAAGACGGCAGAGCAGATCGCGAGGATCAAGGACCCAGAGGAGCAGAAGGCGAGGGCCGCTGAGGAGCTCCTGAAGGCGGCCCAGCCCAAGCAGCCCCGGGCGAAGTCGACACCGCCTGGTGACGGCGCGGTTCAAAACCCGGTTTTGAAGCACACCCCAAAGACTGTGGCCACTGGCAATGAAGCCGGCACACCAAGGCCGTCCAGTGAAGCACTGCCCCACCCGACCCGCGTACCGGAGCCTCGGCCAGCGGGCCAAGGAGCCGACACGGAAGTGAAGGATGCTGTCGGCAACGGGGCTTCTCTTCCATGGCATGACGGGGCTGCGGTCATGGATGCCGTCTACTGGAAGCTCACCGCACCCCAACGGAGCGACTTCATCCTTCGGTATTTCCAGGTCAGTACCGGAGTTGAGGCCGTCATCGAGGACATGAGGGGCACCCTTACCTCAGAGGCCCGCATCCAACTCGCAGCCATCCTGCAGCAGGTCTCCAACGGACTCCTCAAGGACGGGTAACCCGCCGCAAAACCGGCGGATGGGCAGCGCACGGTGCTCCTCGAATGCCTCCTGGCCGTTCACGGCGCCTAGACAGGAGTAGCGGCGCCTTCTAGTGGCTCCGTCTCGCTGACTGCGGGATGGAGCCACTCCGTGTTTTACGGCCGTAAAACTGCCACCCACGACGCTGCTGGCCCGCGCCCCAGGAGGCCGTTCGCCATCCGGCATTGATGCGCCTCCAGCTAGCGTGGAACCGCGGGTGCGCGCCTCCTTGCTGGAGCGAGAGAGGTGTATCCAGGCATAAGGCGAGACCACTGACTGTGATGCGGTCACTCTGCGATCATCGGCAGATGGCCGACAGCAAGGACCGCGCAGCACTTCGCCAGCTGGTCGGTGACGTCATCGCGCCCCTCAGTGATGAGCACACACACCCCAGGCTCGGGGAGGCGTGCGCGCAGCTTGGTCTTCCGGTTCCGACGGAGGAGGGATCGAAGCGCGAGCGAGTCCGGCGCAGCTTCGCCGAGGTTCTGGACAGGGACCTTCCCCACATCGCGAAGCGCGTCCTGGCCCAGCGGCGAATGGATGCCGCGACCCGGAACGGGATCCAGGACTTGCTGTGGGCAGAGGACCTGCCCCCTGAAGTGCCCAAGAGGGTCCGACGTGAACTGGCCCGAGCTCTCGATCTGGCGGACCTTGCCCACCACACCGCCCGGTTCATGGCGCTCCTGGACCGCTTCTGGGTGCTCGACGATCCACTCGACGGCTGGCTGTCATCTCCCAGTACGACGAGCCTGAGGGCGCGCATCGAGCAGCACGTCTTCCGGAACCCGGGGGACTGGTCGACCGAGGACCTCTTCGAAAACGTGGGCGCGTTCGAGGCTAGCGACGCCAGGTTCGCCCGGTTCCTTGAAGGAGCCGTCTCCGCCGACAACATCCCTGACGAGCTCGTGCAGCGGCGCTTGGTGGACACGATCAACGCCCATGTGCGAGGTGCGGCGGTCGAGCTGAGGGAGACCGGGACTGATGGGGGCTACCCGCTCTTCGCCATGGTCTCGACCCGGCTCGCCGACAACCGGCGGCCGAAGAACGTCATCTTCGCCACGCTCACCAAGCCGGACATCCGCTTCCGATCCGCCATCGACAACGACATCGAGATCGTTGGCAAAGCCGACAGCGCCCTGGTCTACGACCGAACCATCACAGGCGACGGCATCCGCTGGCGCGACCTCCAGAGCTGGTGGCAGGACACCCGCCACATCCCCAGCGAAGCCGAGGCCAAGAAGTCCCTCTACGCGCGGCTCCGCCGCAGCCTGCCCGACAACTCTCCCGGGCAGCACAACCTCTTCACGCTCTACCACGAGATCCTCGGACGTGCCGTCTACGACCTTCCCGCCCTCTTGCCCGAGGTGTGGCTCCACTGGGACCACAAGACCGTCCGCGAGCGCGGCCCCGAGGCGCTGCTGCGCTTCCGGATGGATTTTCTGCTCCTGCTACCCCACGGCCCGCGCATCGTTCTCGAGGTCGACGGGTCCCAGCACTTCACCAGTCATGGCGGGCAGCGGCCCGACAGCACGAAGTACGCGGAGATGGTGGCCGGCGACCGAGACCTCAAGCTCGCGGGGTACGAGGTCTTCCGGTTCGGCCACGACGAGCTTGAGCACATGGAGCAGGCCCGGCCGCTGCTTCGGCACTTCCTCACCGGCCTGTTCCGCCAGTACGAGATAGCCGTCCCGTCAGCCTGACCGCCCACACGCCTCCGCCTCGGGGATAGACCGAGGCGCGCATGGGGAGCTGTAGCTGGCTGACAGCGATGGAGGGGGAGGGTCAGAGCATGGGAACGGGCATAGTGGTGCTGGTGGTGTTAGCCGTCTTGGGCGCGGGGGGCTTGGTCGGGATCCTGGTGCATGCTGGTCGTCGTGAGACCGAGGCTGAGAGGGTCCGGCTGGCGGAGCAGGCGCGGGTCCAGGCCGTGCGGTCCATGGAGGCGGTCTGGTCGATGGGGCCTCTCGAGTTCGAGGAGTACGTCGCGGACCTGTGCCGCCGGGACGGCTGCACCGAGGTCCGCCGAGTAGGCGCCACCAATGATCTGGGTGCCGACGTGATGGGCCGGCTGCCTGACGGCCGGAAGATCGTGGTGCAGTGCAAGCGCTACGCCAAGCACCGCACCGTCGGTAGCCCGGACCTGCAGAAGTTCAACGGCACCGCCCGCAGCGAACATGGAGCGGACGTCCCGCTCTTCGTTGCCTCCTGCAAGTTCACCAAGCAGGCCCGCGCCTTCGCCGCCCGCCACGACCTGGTCCTCGTCGACGTCGACCTTCTCGGCTTCTGGAACAGCGGCACGACCCTGACCGCGCTCCTCGACCTGGACATCGGCCGCTCCGGAACCAACCGGAAGCTGACCCCGGACAGCTGAACTGCTCGAAGGTCAGGTTCGGGGCCAGGGGCCGGTGAGGATGTCGTGGGTGCCGATGCGGCGCCAGATGATGTGCCGCTCGCCGCGGACTCTCTCCGAGCCGTACTGCCACGTGCGCCCCGTCCGTTGCGGTCGGGGCGCAGCATTCGCACGGCCGCGGTCAGCTGTCGTAGAGGGCGCGCATCACGTCCCAGAACTCTGAGGCCGGGCGGCCTCGCAGCCAGCGCAGCGGTACCGGTAGAACCAGGTACGGACCGGTTGGTCCTGCTGACCTGAGGGACGGGTGCTGCGGAACTCCGGTCGGAGCGGGCACGAGCACAGCGGGCAGAGGTCTGCGTACAGCGATTCGTCTTTCATGCGGCGGACTCTGCACACGCCGCAGGACTACCGTCTCGGGCTGCCGCGCTTCCCGCCTGACGGGAGGCCAGGGGCAAGAGTTGGTGATAGTTGCCCGCCCGGCGGGAAGCACCCCGGATCACGCTTTTGCGCAGGTCAAGGGCCATGTTTCATGGCCCGATGCTTACAGGATGGCAGGTCGGGCCGAAGGGCTGGCCGTACTACTGCAACGGCGTGCTGGTCGGTGACGGCCACCGCCGTGCGGGCACGTCGCTGCGCGCTGCCCAGGACGAAGCCGGCGTTCCGGCCGGGTTCTGGACGGGCCGGGGCCTGGCCGCGGTCGGACTGCTCGCCGGGGACACGGTGACCGAGCGGCAAGCCGCACTCCTCATCGGGGAAGGCCGCCACCCGGACTCCGACCGGATCGAGCACGACCGCCTGGCGGCGGGCGACGACCCGGAGAGGGCACGCCGTGCGACCGTGCTGGGCCGGCCTATCGAGCACAACCAGTCGCCCGCCACCGAGAAGGCCAAGGAGCGGACGCCGTGGCTGGCCATGGACCTGGTGTTCCGGGCACCGTCGACCGCGCAGATCGCGTGGGCGCTCTGCGATGACAAGCACCGGATAGTGCTGGAGCTGTGCCAGGACATCGCCCGGGACAAGACGCTGGCGTGGCTGGAGGAGGCGGTGGCGGAGATCCGCTGGGGGAGCGGCGGCAAGCACAGCGCCCCGATCCTGGACGGTCTGATCGTCGCCGTGTTCCGCCACTACGAGTCCCGAGCCCGCCAATCACGGCCGCTCCTTCACGACCATGCGGTGGTGTCGATCCGGGCCCGGCGGCCGGACGGGAAGTGGGGGAACTGGTATCAGGACCGGATGCTGGCCAACATCGTGGCGGCCGGCACCCTGTACTCCCTCTACTTCATGGAAGAGGTCTCGGCCCGGCTCGGGTGGGCGTGGGAGCCGCGCGAGGTGACCGCGGGCAAGAGGCCGGTCATGGAGATCGCCGGGATCGAGTGGCGGCTGATCGGCTGGCAGTCGACCCGCCGTCAGCAGATCGCGGACGCGCTGCTCGCCATCGTCGCCGACTACGAAGCAACCCAGGGGCACCCGCCAGGGGAGCGCGCCGCGTACGCGCTTACCCGGAAGGCCGCCGACCGGACCCGCCCGCCGAAGCGCAAGGACCCGCGATCCCTGACCGAGCTGCGCGCCGGCTGGCGGAAGTCGGCGATCCGGGCCTACGGCGCCGACGTCATCGACCGGCTGGCGGAGCGGGCCAGGGCGGCAGCCGCAGCGGTATGGGCGCGAGTCCGGCCGGCCGTCGACGTCGCCCTGGCGGCCGTCGACGTCGCCGCCGTGGTGTACGTGATGCGCGGCGCGTTCAAGCGCCACCACCTACTCGCCGAAGCCCGCCGCCACCTCGCCTACATCCTGCGCGGCCAACCCCACCAGCCCGGCCTGGACGAACAGATCGTGCAGACCGCCGTCGACGACTACACCCGCCCGGCCAGCCGCCGGATGATGACCGCCGACCTGCGCGCCCTGTACCCGGACGACACCGAGGACCACGCCGTGCTGCGCCCGCTGACCCGCGCCCGCACGAAGTCCCCGTACGAGCGGGCCCGCCTCGCCGCCGGGGCACTGACCGCCCGGGCCCACGCGGTACGCCGCGCGGACCGCTTGAACTCCCGTGCCCGGCCGCACACCGTCGCCGTGCCCGCCGCCCCCAGCCCGAGCCTGCGGCCGGGCCGAGCGGGGCGGAAGGCCGACCGGGGTCTGGAGTGGGCGACGGACGTCGCCGCGGTGGAGCAGACCCGACGGACGTTGGAGGCCGCCGCCGCCGAGATGGCCGCCAAGCTCCAGGACGGTATCCGGGAACGAGCCGCCGCTCGCCGTCCCCGACCACAGCCCGCCACGGCGACGGCCCCGCCGCCGAGCACCCAGCAGCCTGTCCAGCCCGCGCCGGGCCGGACCACACCCACTGGAGGAATCGCATGACCACACCGTCCGAGGACCCGAGGATCGAAGCGGTCGCCATCCGGCTGAGGGAGGCCGCCCAGGCGCGCGCCGAAGCGTACGGGCCGCAGCCGGCCTGGGAGCCGATCTGGAAGCGGCCCCGGAAGCCGAAGACCGACCGGGAGAAGAAGGCGGAGCTGCGCAAGCAGCGCAAGCGGCGCAAGGCGGCCGGGATACGCCGGTTCTACGGCGCCCAGTCGCGCCGGCCCCGGCCCCGGCAGAACCGCATCGGCAGTGCCGCCGCGCGCCGCGATGCCCGTGCCCTGTCCCGGATGCGGCACTCCACCGCTTGGCTGTGGTGACGATGCCGGGCATCGTCCACCGAGTGGAGCGCACGATGCTCTGCATCCAGTGGACGATGCCCGGCATCAGGTGGAGGCCACCGAGTGGGTCCCACCTGGTGGGTTCCACCCCGGTGGGCTCCGCCGAGTGGACTCCATTCCGGTGGGTACCGGGGTGGAACCCACTGAGCCCCCGCCAACTTGAAGTAGCAGGTCAAAGGGCTGGTGTGATCGGCGCTCAGGGTGCTCACGCTGGTCATGGGCGGCTGTCTGCGCAGTAGATCGTCCGTCAGCGGTTGGTTGCCGGTTTTTCGGTGCTCGAAATCGGTGGCGGACGTGCGCTTTCCGACCAGTGACAGGCGTGACTCCGACGCCGTGGTGTTCGGCCGCAGAGCCTCCTCAAAAACCCGTTGGCGGAACCACGGCAGCCACTGCTACGTTTCCGGAGGCCGTGCAAGAGAGCGAGGAGGTGGTACCCGTGAACGTATCGACATGGGTGCTCCCCTCCGGGGTCACGGTCGGGCGGTAGGTCGTCCGGGAGCGCCGTTCCATGGCACTCCCGAAAGGCATGACCATGCAATTCACTTCTGAACAGCGTCTCGACGACGCTGTCCTTGAGCGCGAATTCACCCTCGGCGAGATCCCCGGCATCCTGTGGACGCCCGGATCTGCATCCACATCCGCACCGGCGCCGCTGATCCTGCTCAGCCCCCCTCCTCTCGGGCTGCGCAAGATGTACCCCCGGCTGCTGGCCCGGGCCCGGCACTCCGCGGCGGACGGCTTCGCCACGGCCACCATCGAGCTCCCCGGAAGCGGCGACCGGCCCCGTTTGCCCGCAGCCGAGCAGGCCGTCGCCGACCTGCGCCGGGCTATGGAGGCCGGCGAGCCGGTCAGCGACGAGATCATCGACGCCCTTATCCTCCCCCTGGTCGACAAGGCGGTCCCGGAATGGCAGGCCGCCCTGGACGCCCTCCTGTCGCTGCCCGAGATCGGCGGCCCGGTCGGGTACTCGGGGGGAGTGATCTCCATCGGGACCCGGCTGGCGGTGGTCGAGCCGCGTATCTCGGCCGCTGTTCTGTTCGCCGGGAGTTTCGTCCCTCGCGCCATGTTCGAGGAGGCCCGCCAGGTCACCATCCCTCTGCACGTCCTGCTGCAGTGGGACGACGAAGGGAACGACCGGCAGGCGGCCCTGGACCTGTTCGACGCCTTCGGCTCCAAGGAGAAGACGCTGCACGCCAATATGGGCGGGCACACCGGCGTCCCGCAGTTCGCGGGGGACGCCGCGGCCCAGTTCTTCACCCGACACCTGAAGTGACGCCGGGCCGTCAGGCCACCAGCAGACGGTAGCCGTGTTGGCCAGGATGCTGCTCATCTAGGGACGGGTCCCAGCCCCCCTCGGCTCCCTACACCACGGGTCCCTGCCAGACTCTTGGCAGGGACCCGTGCTGCCCGAAGCCATGAATTGCTCGACGTCTGCAGAGCTTCGAGTGCTGTCCAAACCCGTGTACAGGTGCTGTCGGCTCGTGAACAAAGCCACTCGATCGCACCCTTTTCCGGAAAACCCCATCAATGGGCTTCTACGATCTATGCATGCTGGATCCCGAGCTGCTGGAACGGATCACCGCGCGGCGCGCGGAACTGGACGAACTCGAAGAACGGCTGGCCAAGGAGCTGGCGGAGGTGCGGGCTGAGCGGCCAAGCTGGAACCGCTACGCGGCAAGCTGGTCAGACTCGTCGATCGCGGCTGGCTGCGGAAACTCCCCGACGGCCGGTTCACCTCGCGCCTGTGACTAGGGGCACCGCCGCCCGGAGCGGTGCGGCACGGGCGTAACCAGGGTGCCCCCGGCGGCCGTTGGAATTGTGTGACGAATATCAAGAAGCACGCCGAGGACACCTGCCCGATTGTCTACCAGTGCCGTCTGTCGCTGTCCACGCGCACCGTCAACCACCTCGCCGATCTGCTCAGGCGCCATCTGAAGGCGATCAGGTCCCGGTGGCGGATCCTGCCACCGGGGAAGATCGCGGTGATCGTCCTGGCCGTACTTCGCCACGACGAACGTCTGGCCGACATGGCCGGCGGCAACGACGTGTCCGAGTCCACCGTCCGACGCTGGCGGGATGAGCTGATCGCCCTGCTCGCCGCCCAGGCGCCGCGCCTGGACCGCGCCCTGAAGAAGGTCGTCAATCAGGGCGGGGAGGTGGTTCTGATCGGCGGCACCCTCATCCGCACCCAGCGCCGCACCGGACCGGCCGACCGGCGCAACTACTCCGGCAAGCACCGCAGCCACGGCCTGCACTTCCTCGCCCTGACCGACGAGAACGGCCGCCTGATCTGGATCTCCGCCGCCCGGCCCGGCCGCACCCACGACAACACCGCCGCCCGCCACGACCACATCCTGGCCCACCTACGTGCCGCCGGCCTCAGCGCTCTGGCCGACCTCGGCTTCCGCGGCCTGGACAACGACATCCGCGACCCCGTGATCGTCACCGGCTACACCGCCAGCCGCACCCACAAACTCACCGCCGGTCAGAAGGAAGCCAACCGCGTCCTCGCCGTCGGACGCGCACCGGTCGAGCACGGCTTCGCCCACCTCAAGAACTGGCGGATCCTCACCAAACTCCGTACCGATCCCGCCCACGCCACCCAACTCCTGCGTGCTCTGCTCGTCCTGACGAACCTCGAAGTCGACCGCTGACGGACGATCTTGTCCGCAGACTTCCGCCCGCGACCAGCACGAGCACCACGAGAGCCGATCACACTAGCCCTTTGACCTGCGACTTAAAGTTGGCGGGAGCTCACTACACGGTCGTGGTGCGCACCGTGCGCGCACTGGTCGGTGCGGGGTGCGCCTCCATCGCCTGGCCCAGGGAGACAGCGTTCAGCTGGTGCAGGATGTCGACGACGTCCTCGTGGCCCTCGGTGAGGATCTGCGCGGTGAAGCGGATGACCGCGAGGGCGATGCCCGCGGCCGCGTCGGCGCCGTCCTGCTCGTGCCAGGACCGCAAGGTGCCCAGGAAGCAGATCCCCAGCTCGAACAGGGCGAACGAGGCGTCACACGGCACCTCTTCCTGGTCCTGGTCGGGCAGGTTGGTGACCGGGATGACGATGCGCTCCGCGACCTCCAGGAGCAGCGCGGGCATCCGCGGCTCGGCGGCGACGAACTCGGCGGCGGCTTCGGTGTCGCCGGCCTCCACGGCCCGGAGGTAGTTGAAGGCGCTCATCACCGCGTCGGGAGTCATCGGGGTGAGCGGGATGGTGGTCTCGGGCATGGGGGTTCCTCATGTACGGGTCGTCTCGCTGATCGCGGCGGCCTCAAGACGGATGCTCGGGGCGCGGGCCTGTGGACAGGGACCGCGCGCTGGCGGTGAACGGTTGGTGGTGCGGTGACGCCGCGCACCGCCACCGGATCCGGTGAGCGCTACACGGGGTAGACGCCTGCCGGATAGATGCCGATCGGCGGGCCGTACACCTGCACTGCCTGTTCGACGCCGGCGGCCTGAAGGCGCTGGAGTACATCGGCGACGTCCTGCTGGTCCTCGGTGAGGATCTCCTCGGTGAACCGGATGATGGCGTGGGCGATGCCCGGAGGCATCGCCGGGCAGATGTCGTCGTCGACGCGCAGGATGTCCAGGATCATCCGGCCGAGCGCCTGCACCACGAAGGAGTCCGCGCTCAGGTCCCTGTTCCGGTCGTCCACGGTGGTGACCGGGATGATGACGCGTTCGGCGACGTCCAGGAGCAGCTGACGCATGTCCGATCCGCCGATGTCTTCCACGACCGCGCAGGCGGTGTCGACGTCGCGGGCCTGCATCGCCCGGATGTAGGTGAACGCGCTGATGATGTCGTCCGGATCCATCGGGGCGAGCGGCGCGGCGGCGGTGGTGTTCTTGGGCATGACAGCTCCTCATGTACGGGCCGCCTCGCTGTTCGTGGCGGCCTCGGAACCGATGCTCGGGTCGCGGCCCTGTGGACAGAGTCCGCGCACCGACGGTGAACACCCATCCCCTTGTCCTGGTTCGGACGGCGGAGCGTTTCTCCTTGACCAGGCTCGCTACCTGCGACATACCGCCCATTCCGGCAGGGGAGAAATCTCCGTCCCGGCACGCTGAGCGACGACCCGGGAAAAGCCACTGCCGGACGAGGTACGCCGCTGGGAGACTTCGGGGATGACCACGCAGCGGCTTCCGTTCCCGGTCCCGGACGAACGCGCCCACCACTTCGTCGGCCAGTACGCCGACATGCACAACCTCGTTGAGGACCTGGTCGTGGCGGTCATGCACTCACTGATCGCTGTGGAGATCGTGCTGCGCGACCGCGTCCCGGGCGCGGGCAAGAAGCCGCTGCAGCAGCTCATCAAGCAGGGCGCCGACACCGGCATCCTGACCGCCCGGCAGGCTGAGTACCTCGACTATGGTCGACAGATCCGCAACGGCATGGCGCACGGAAAGACCACGCACGCGGCGATGCCGCCGGCCATGGCGGTGCCGTTGGTGACGACCTCGTTCGCGATCGTCTCCGAGCTTTGCGCCGCACCTGCCGAATGATCACGGCTCGGTAACGGCATTCAGGGGAGCGTCACACCGTCGACTTCCGCGACACCTCTAGCAAGTGACGGCGGGATTCCATCCGGCATCCCGCGACACCTGCGTGAGGAGCCTCGTCATGACGTACACCAGCAGCGCCCGGCAGCCCGAACCGGAGCCGCGCCCGACCTGGTCAAGGGGTACCGAGCGCCCTCCAGGCGGCCAAGAATCCAGTGCCGCGTCCAGTGCCGTGAACGATTCCAACGTCGTGCCCATCACCGCAGCTCACACCGCCCGTCAGGGGTCTGCCCGGCACGCTGACACCCCTCTCCCTACCCCTGAGACACCAGCGAAGGGGAAGAAGTCCACTCCCACGGCCGGGAAGGTACGGGCCGATGCGCTGCGGATGCTGGGGTGCGTACGGATAGCCACGGTCCGGCAGATGGCTCAGGTGATCACGGGGGAGGGGTCGGACGGCCGGTCGTACGTGCGCAGGGCCATGGTGGAACTGGCGAAGCTGGGGCTGGCGGAGACGAACGGCAAGGACGGCAAGCACCAGATCTGGAACCTCACCCCGGCCGGGCAGAAGGCTCTGGCCGACGGCAACGAACTACCGGCACGACCGAAGGCCGGCACCGGTGCGAAGGCCGTACGCGCCGGGTTCGGCCCGCACGCCGTAGCGGTGACCGACACGATCCTCGCCTACACCGACACCGTCCTCGGCGGGCGCCGGGAGTACCTGACCGACTGGCAGGTGGAGGTCAACCACGCCATCAAGGAGACCGGCCTGTCGTTCAACACCGACGCCGTCCTCGCCGTGCCGACCAAGACCAGCGAAGTCCGCCTCTTCGAACTCGACAACGGCACCATGTCCCAGGCCCGCCTCGCGAAGGAGGTCTGGGACTACGAACGCTACGCCGGGCACCGCGTCTGGGAGGGCGCCCGCGGCACCATCGGCGGGACGTACCCGTTCTGGCAGCGCCACCGATACACCCGCTCGAAGACCTTCCCGCGGCTGCACGTCGTCCTGGCGGGCAAGGCGGAGCACCTGCTCGACAACCGCCTCCAGGCGCTCACCGCCGCCGTGCACGGCATCACCATCGCGGTGTGGGTGAACACCCTGCCCCGGCTCCAGCGCGGCGAGCCCTGGTACGAGATCGGCGTCGACGACCCACACCGGCGCCGGGCCCGCTACCCCGAACCCGTCGGCCGCTGACCGGCGCTGGGCAAGCCCAAAGGGAGCCTGGGCAAGCCATCTCGAACACCGGCTTGCCCACCCCGGCCGGGGCTCGTCGGCAGGGCGGCATCGGTCACAGCCAGGGCGCGGCTGACCGATGACGGGTGACCGATGACCGGTCACCGCCTCGGCCGGGAGTTGCATGGACCGGTCACGGCGCTGACGTGCTGTTTGACCGATCGCGGGAGACGGATCGGTCACGCCCGGCCCGCCGATCGGTCACGGGTTCCGCTGGGCAAGCCCTCGCCACGGAGGGCTTGCCCAGCGTCCGGGCCGCAGGGCGGGACGGTTCCCGAGCTCGTGGCGTCACCGTCTGGGAGGCGGAGGCCCGAGGCCGGCCGACGCCACCTCGCTGGCCCTAGACCAGAGCCATGAGCGAAGACAAGCAAGAAAGCCGATCCGACCCTGAGTTCCACGATCCCAGCGCCATGTGGCGCGCACTGACCCGACTTCACGCCACCCACCCCGAAGCGCCCGACCGCTTCCTTCCCTATGTCACGCCGGAGGTGCTGCTGTCTCTCACACGGCCGGAAGTCCTCTGGAGGGTTCGGGTGGAGCTGGCCGGCGGAGAGACCATGGCAGACCTGCACAACCTGGTAGCGGATTTGGTCCCTGCCCTGGAAACGGACGACAGGCGTGCTCTCTCCGGGGAGACGCTGGAAATCGTGGTGGGCACCCGGCACGAACTCACGCTGCACCCGGCCCACGTCCACGGCCTCACCCAGCTCCTGCACCAGGCCGTCGGCACCATCGGGGCCCGCAGCACGCCCGGGGGCGGCCGGTGCTTCCACTGCGACGGCACCGGCCGTGCCCGCCCGCTGTGGGAGCCAGCAGTCGGGCAAGCCTGAGGCGACCCTGGGCAAGCCCTCCACGAAGAGGCTTGCCCAGGGACGGGGTTACGCCATCGCGGCGGCCACGGTCTCCAGGACTACGAGCTGTTCCGGGTCGACGGGGACGCCGTCAGCCTGGCGCAGCGAGCGGAGCGTGGTGCCGTCGGCGCACAGCCTGCACAACCCGGCCAGAGGGAACGGGGTGGCGCCGATGAGGGTGTGCGAGGAGGAGCTGTCGTAGACGGGCCGGTAGCAGCCGGGGCACGGCAGGCAGTCATCGACTCCGTCCCCGGGCGGGGCGTCCGGGCCGAGCAGCGGCACGATCCGCAGGAGGCTCTCCCCGGCCTCGGCCCACTGTGCCATCGGCCGCTCCGCGGACCGCTCGAAGACGACGTCGTCGCTGTCCGGGCCTTCGCTGGTGCGGACCTGGGCCAGGGTGCCGACGCCTTCCTCGGGGTGGTTCGGGAGGAACGCCAGGACGGTCTTGGCGCCGGGCTCCTCGGTGACGCTGTAGATGTGCCCGCGCCCGGCCTTCATGGCCGTGCCCATCTCGGTCAGGCCCTGGCCCTCGTCGTCGTTGCGCAGGCGCAGCTGCCACGACGCCGGGGCGCCGTCGATCTCGGCGGGGGAGGAGGTGATCAGGATGCCGTTGCCGGACTGGCGGACGTCCAGGTGCACCATCCCCAGGACGGAGTGGAACGCTGTGCCGAACCACTCCGTGGACGGCCGGATGCTCTCGCGGCGCGGCTTGTGCTGCTTGTGACGTCCCATGCCCTGCCTCGCAGACGTGACCTCGTGTACGGGCCGGTCGGTCCGCTCCACCCCCAACCGGTCGCCCGGCAGCCCAGGTACGCCGCAGGGCCGGCCTTCACCCGCCCGGCCCACCTGGGCAAGCCTCTCCGGCTGGAGGCCGCGTCGGCCCGCTGGAGGGTTGCACCGGAAGGGGGCTGGAGGGTTGTCTGCAGGGTTGCACTAGGCGGGGGACCGAAGGTGTGACCGGGAGTGGGACCCCTCGAATCTGGTGATCTTGCATTCGTGCAGGTCAGAGGTCATGGGCAAGCCCCCTTCGCAGAACGACACCTCTTTGTCCGCGATAGCCGGACGAAGAGGTCTGTCCCGTGTCCGGGGGCCGGCGGCGGCAGGGGTGCATAGCGGGACGGCCTGGCGGGTCAGCGGCTCCTGATGGTGCCGCGGACGAGGGCGTAGGGCATGACGCAGAAGGCGCCGAGGGTGACGGCGACGATCGCGGTGAGGAACAGCCAGTAGGAGAAGCCGTGGCCGTCGGAGGAGGCGAGGAGGTACCCGTACGTGAGACTGGTGAGGATGCCGGTGAGGGCGATACCGGCCGCCCATCCCACCACGGTGAGTCCGAAGCCGAGACCGATGTACGCCCAGAAGAGGGCGGGGCCGGCCACGGCCGCGATGGCCAGGAACACCGGGAAGTCGATGTCCCGGCCGCCGATGTAGTCCGTGAGCTGAGGTACCGAGATGAAGGTCATTAAGCCGATGTAGGCGAAACCGAGGACGACTGCGACGATCGTGATCACGCGGGCGGCGCGGGTGGTGGGAGGGGTGTTCGCGGCGTCGGTCATGAGGCGGTGGCTCCTTCTCCTACGGCGGGCAGGGCAGTCGGCCCCGCTCGGGTATAGCCGACGGGGACCACAGGGGTGCGTGCTTCCCGGCAAGGCTCCCCGGGGCCGGTGACGAACAAGCCACTCGAAGCGGTGACGCGGCACCGGCGACTGCAACGCACCCGCTCGGACCTGCAACACGGGCTCTGCAACACGTGAGCACGTTGCACGTCTGACCTGGGAGAACACCGGCCGAAGGCCGGTCTGGGGCCCGCGTTGCAGCTCTGTGTTGCACCGCCGTCCGGTGCCGGGGGGGGCAAGACGAAGGCCCCGGGGGTCACGACGTCCCGGGGCCTCCTCTTCGCTGACCTCCCCGCTCAACGACGTGCCGGGCAACCTGTCACGCCCAGTCCACCCCCAGCTTCGTGCTGCCTTCTGTCAGGGGGCGTCTCTACCCTGGCGTGATGACACGGTCTGAGTTCAAGTTCGCCTACCTGCAGCCGCTGTTCGCGGACGTGGAGCGACTGCGTGGAGAGGGTGCCTACCGGCAGTTGCCGGCACCGCAGCCGTCGAGCAGCCTCGCGACGGACGATGCACCGCTGGGCATGTACTCCGCGTCCACGCTCATCCGGAACTCCTACAGCGCGGGGGTCGCCCATGCCGATGCGCTGCGCAGGCTCGTGCACGCGGGAGAGGTAGACCCGCAGAGCCCATGGACCCTGATGCGGGGGGCGCTGGAGAACTTCGCCACGGCCGTCTGGATCCTGGGCGGCAACGACCGCACCGAGCGCCGCCGGCGCGCCCTGGCCCTGTGGCGTGAGGACATGCGCAACCGGGCCCAGCACGAGGAGGACACGGACCACCAGCCAGGCCCCGGTGGCAAGACCGGTCGCGAGCGCCGCCAGGACATAGCCGACCTCGCCTTGTCCCTCGGCATTCCCACCGCCTCACTCAGCAAGCCAGAGGCAGGGAAGGTAATCGGGGAAGCTGCCGAGGACGCCGGCCTGAAAGCCCGAGAGGTCACCGCAGCCTGGCGCGCGGCGTCAGGGTTCGCCCATGGGCGGTACTGGCCCAACCTCCGGGCATCCATGCCAATCGACGCCGTGCGCAGCGGCCCCGACCACTACCTGATGGCCTTGGTCATCGACGAGGACGAGCACCGCCCGCTGACACGGCATACCAGGACGCTGCTCCACCGACTGCACGACAGGTACCAGGCCAGGGCCACAGCCCACTGACCACGCAGCGAAGCCCATCAGGCGCCGATGACTCGGGGCGCTGGTCCAAGGCCGGTGGCCGGACCTGGTGGCGGCCGCCGAGGCGCAGTTGCCGCACGGCCTGGTCCTCGATGGCGAACTGGTCGTCTGGGACACCGAGGCAGGCAGGCTGTCCTTCGAGGCGTTGCAGCGCCGAGCCGCCTCCCGCGCCCGCGGCGCCCGGACCCTGGCCGCCCGGTGGCCCGCCTACTTCGTCGCCTTCGACCTCTTGCAGCAGGACGGCCAGGAACTCCTCGCGCGCCCGTACGCCGAGCGGCGCGCACTGCTGGAGAACCTGTTCTCCAGCCGCGCCCTGAGCGCGCCGTGGACGCTCTGCCCGCAGACGACGGACCTGGCCAAGGCGCGGGAATGGCTTCAGTCCTGGACGGACGTGTCGGGAGTGGAGGGGATCCTGGTCAAGCCCCTGAACAGTCGCTATCTGCCCGGATATCGCGGCTGGACCAAGATCAGAAGACGCGACACCACCGAGACGATCGTCGGCGCCATCACCGGAACCCTGACCCGCCCGCAGCTCCTCATCCTCGGCCGCCACGACCAGAACGGCCAGCTACGCGCGGTCGGCCGCACGGTACCGCTGCGCCCGGACGCCGCCCGGCAGGTCGCCGAGCACCTCACCGCGGCCGCGCCCGGACACCCGTGGACGGGGGCTAAGTTCTCGGCGGCATGGGGGAGCCGCGACGTCCTCGACACCATCCTCGTCCACCCCGACCTGGTCGCCGAGGCCAGTGCCGACCGGGCCATCGACTACGGCGGCGTCTTCCGCCACCCTCTCCGATTCCAGCGCCTGCGCCTGGACGTCGGGCTCGAGGACGTGCCCCGGTTGGGTGAGGGTCCGGCCGCGGCCGCCGGGTGAGCGGCCGCGGAACCGGTTGGGGCTGGCGGCTGGACTGCAGCCCCTGACCTTCGTTTCGGTGCGGGGGACGGGCCGCGGGCCGGCACTAGCAGGGGAACCTGCTGTGCCCGTCCGCAGCCCTGGGAGGGTTAGGGGACGACGATGGAGAAGGAGGCGTCTTCGTAGACGCCGGGCTTTCCGGTGATGACGAGGAAGGTGTCGGTGCGGGTCCCGCACGAGGGGTGCGGCCACATCGAGATCCGGATGTCGTATTCGAAGCTGATGTACTGCAGGGTGGCGTTGGGGACGAGCTTGCGGATGTCGAGGTCCTTGTCCTCCAGCTCGACGCAGTAGTGGCCCGCCGCGGGCTTGGTGACGGCTTCGATGCCCTTGGACCGGTTGACGCTGCCGTTGGCGTTGACCACGGCAGCGGCCTGCGCGTAGGGGGCGGTCACCTTCGCGGAGCCCGGGGGTGCGGCCACCGCTGTTCCCGCCCATGTTCCGCCGGCGAGGAGCCCGAGGGCGACGCTGGTCCACACGGCTGCGCGGGTCTTCTTGCTCATGGGCATGTGCAGTTCTTCCCCTCTGTTTGGTGCTGGCGGCCTCCCTGGGCCGTCGGCACACCCGAAGCTAGGGGCGCCACCACGGTCTTTATGGTCCTCACGCGGTGAAACCACCGGTTGAGGGGGCGCGGGAGGTGCTCGTCTGGGACCGTGGCGCGCCTTCGGCGCGTGGGGCGAGGGCGTCCACGGGCGGGGTTTGCTCCGCACCTGGGGACGGGCTGCGGGTGTGCAGTGGCGTTTCGCCGGTGAACCGGGCGCTCCGGGAGGGTGAACCCGCCTCTGCAAGGCTGTCCTTGGCCACGTTGCAGCGGATACAACCGGCACATGATGATCATGATGCGGTCCGCTGTCGCGGCCGCCGCCGCTCTTGCCCTGACCCTGTCTTTGCCCACTGCCGCGCACGCGGCCGGGCCCGCCGCGGCGGCTGTGCCGCAGGTGTTGCCGATCGGGGTCGCGGTGTCCGCGCTCCCGATCGCCACCGAGGACCGCACCGGCTACCAGCGCACCTCCTTCAGGCACTGGAACGCGGGTGACGTCCCGGCCGATGGCTGCAACACCCGCGCCGAGATCCTCCTGGCCGAAGCGGTCGTGTACCCGGAGATCGGCCCGGGCTGCACCCTGACCGGGGGCGTGTGGTGGTCGTACTACGACGAGCGGGAGGTGACACCGGCCGGTGCGCTGGACATCGACCACATGGTCCCGCTCGCCGAAGCCTGGGACTCGAAGTAGGCGGAGTTGTCTCGGCTGCATCATTCCGCTTGGTTCGGTGACCGCCTCTGACCTGGTCGGGGAGGTGCGCCTGTCGCTCGTCCAGGCGATCAAGAAGCCTTCTGCCTCGTGAGATACCGGTTCAACGCCACGATGTTGCATCTGACGCAACCGTGGGAGCTGGTGTGGCATCTGCCGTGTGCCGGGCGTGATCAGCCCGGTGGTGCCAGGTAACGTCCGGGCGCTGGACCGGCTGCGGCGAAGTTCTGAGCCTGGCGCGCCGTGCCCCAGTCGCCCGGCCCGCAACACGGCGCTCGCCCACCTCGCCCAGGCCTTCCCCAGCGGTCCCCACACCCCTCTTCGGCCTTCCCGTCATCACCCCGCACGACGGCGCCGCCGCGCCGCCGGCTGGACCGCGTACTCGCAAGCCCGCGTGCCCCAGGACCCCAGCTGATCAACCGGTTACAGCGCCTGCGGCGGGTTCGCCAAGGGCTGTTCAGCCCTGTAGGTGCCGGGCTTCTGCTACTCCTGAGCCTCCTGGTTGGCGGGACGGAGGTCGAGGACCACGGCGCCAGTGCTGAAGGTGGTGGTGCCGGCAAGGGTCCACGAGGTGGAGGGGATGCCCTCGGGGAACAGGTGCTTGCCCTTTCCGACGATGACGGGGTGGATCCAGAGCTTGAGTTCGTCGATCAGTCCGAGTTCGATCAGTGAGTTCTGCAGGTCGCCGCTGGCGTAGATCAGGATGTCGCCTGTGTACTGGTCCTTGATCTTGGGGATCTCGGTGGCCAGATCGCCGCAGACCACGGTGGCGTTCCACTCGGCTTCCTGCAGGGTTGTGGAGACCACGTGCTTGGGGAGCGTGTTCATGCGGACGGCACCCTGGCCCTCCGATTCCTCCATGTGTGGCCAGGCTGCCGCCATGCCCTCGTAGGTGACGCGTCCCAGCAGCAGGGCGTCGGCGGAAAACATGCGGTCATGGGCGTAGGCGGCGTGTTCGGCGTTGAAGTACGGCCCGGTCCAGGTCGGGTTCTCCATGACGCCGTCGAGCGACAGATAGGTCAGGGCGACGATCTTGCCCACAGTAGTTCTCCTAGGTCCACGTGCGAAACAGGGTGGTGAGGCGTCTCGGCTGAGCGGTTAACGCTGCCGCGCCGTCCGGACCAGGCTCTCCCTTGAAGATCAACCGAACAACGCCTGATACTGGAACCCACGTTTAGCCAGCTTCAACATCGGTCCATGACCAGGAGGCCCGGTGCTCGAACGCCTGGAACTCGAAGCGTTCCTCACCCTGGCCGAGGAACTGCATTTCGGGCGCACCGCCCAACGCCTGCACGTCACCACCGGCAGGATCAGCCAGACCATCAAGAAGCTGGAGCGGTACATCGGAGCGCCGCTGTTCGAACGCACCAACCGCAGTGTCCGCCTCACCCCGCTCGGCCTCCGGCTGCACGACGACCTGAGGCCGGGCTACGAGCAGATCCAGGCCGGCCTCGACCGCGCGATCGCCAGCGTCCGCCACACACCCACCACCCTGCGAGTCGGCTTCGTCGGCGCCGCTGCGGGACAGGTCGTCCACCAAGCCAGAGACCTCTTTCCAGAGCGAGTCGCGCACTGCCGTATCCACGTTCGGGAAGCACAGGTCATCGACGCCGTCGCGCGGCTGCGCGCGGGCGATGTGGACGTCCTCGTGCTGAGCCTGCCGATCTCCGGCCCGGACCTGGTCGTGGGCCCGGTCCTGATCTCCGAACCCCGCATGCTGGCCGTTCCCGCCGGCCACCCCTTCGCCCACCGCAAGAGCCTGACCATGGAAGACCTCGCTGACATCCCGCTCCTGAGATTGGCCGACGCTCGGCCCGGCGACTGGCCCTCCGACCGCTGGCAGCAGCGCACCCCGCAAGGCAAGGCTGTTCACGCCGGCCCCCACTTCGAGACCTTCCAGGAAGCCCTGCAACTCATCGCCGCGGGGAGCGGAGGGTACATCGTCGGCGCGCAGACAACCCGCTTTTACGCCCGCTCCGACGTCGCTTATGTCCCGTTCTCCGATGCCCCGCCCATCGACTGGGCCCCCGTCTGGTTGAAAGCCAACAACACCCCACGCGTCCGAGCCTTCGCCTGCACTGCGCAGGAAGTCGCCAACCGCGTCTACCTGGATGCATCCCACTGACCCCATCGAGCTGCGCGGAGGTCGGACTCTGAACCAAGTGCACTGGTTGGCCTCGGATTCGGCCGGTCACGCCCAGCGCTCAACCCGAATACGGTCCGGTTGGAATGACGCTTCCCGCCAGCTGGGGCGTCGGCGTGGACGGCGGCGCGGCGGGAGGCGTACGCGAACGACCAGGGCCAGCCGGCGTCGCTGGTGGCGGTGACGGCCCGTTCGAACCGGCAGAAGGCGGACCAGGACCCCGCGGAGTGGCTGCCGCCGGCCCGGACGCGCTGTGCCGGTACGGCGCGGAGTGGACCGCAACGAAGCTGCGGTGGGGGCTGGCGGTGGATGAGCTGGAGCGGGACCGGCTGCTGGACATCGCGGCGGGCTGCGGTGGCACGGACGTGGAGTTCACCCCGGCCTCGTAGGCTGGCGGCAGCAGGGCGAGGGCCGTCACCCCGTGCAGGGGTGACGGCCCTTTCGCGTGCCGCCCGGAGCGCTCGGGTCGTACTCGTCCGATGCCTGCAAACTTCCTTCCTGAAGGCCGGTCTGCTGGTCTACCTCGGCGGGGACGCCGAGTTCCCCGACGTCCATCCGGACCAGGTGACGGCCCTCGCGCGCCGCCGGGACCTGCCGGCCCTCCTCGACCGGCATGTCCCCCTCGGCCCGGACCAGGCCGCACGGCGCCTCGGCGTCCGAAGGGTCGATTGGGGCCAGGCGGTCAGGCTCGATTGGGTCGCCCTGGTCGGCTCGGTGGAGATCGGCTACAAGCACCACGGCGGCGTCACCACGTCCCGCTGTACTCCGCCGAGGACGTCGCCCTGCTCCCCGTTGCGGTGGCGTGGGCACAGATGGGTGACAGGACGAGTGTTGTGGGGGGAAGCCGGGAAGGCCTGCGGGGGAATTGACTGCACTACCGGAAAGGCCGTCATGCGTCGTCTCGCTGCTGTCGTTCTCGCAACTCTCGCATTTTTTGGCGTTCTCGCTGTGCCGGCCAGTGCCGACACAGGTCTGAGTGTCGGTCCGATCTCACTGGGCTTGCCGGGCGCCTCACAGTTTGCGCAGCTCCGGGGCTTGGACATCAATGTGGGCAGGCTCCTGGGGTAGGCGTCGGCCTGGTCATGGCCTGCGCCTCGCCCGGATCGAGCAGCGCGCCGCACCACCAGACCTTGGCCATCGGTACTTGCTCAGGTATATCGCCAGCCGTCCGGTCAGCTCCCCCTTCATCGACTCCGGTCGGCTCGGTGGAGATCGACTGCAAGCACCACGGCGGCGTCACCACCGTCCCGCTGTACTCCGCCGAGGACGTCGCCCCGCTCCCAGTCGTCCGCCCCTCGGTGGACGTCGGGCAGCCATCGGTCGGGAAGGCATTCGCTGTACTCCTGAGGGGTGGTGCAAGCCTTTCCGACCATCTGTCGCACGTTGGCAGGGAAGGGATTCGCCTGGCCCAAAAGATCAGCGGCGACCCGCGCGGGCGCTGCGTGTCAGAAGTGGAGTCGTCCATGGCACCCGTACCGAACGGCATCTACACGATCACCCGCCCTAACGAGCAACTGCTCACGCTGCTGGAGGGGGCATCGGAGCCCAAGACACCCGTTGTCCTGCTGCCGCCCACAGGCAAGCCCGGCGAGCAGGAGTGGCAGCTGGAGAGACTCAGCAACGGCAACTTCACGATCCGCAATCTCCGCAGCGAAACCTATGTCTCCTATGACGGCGACCCGGAGACGAACAAGCCGGTCGTCGGATACCCCGAGCCCCGCGAGTGGGCGCTCTACCAGAGCGCCGAGCCGCACACCTTCCACGTCGTCGTCCCCGGAGGGCCCATCGACGGCGTGGAGCTGGCCCTGGACCTCAGCCTGCTGCGGATCTTCCCGCCCCGTATCGCCCTGAGGCCGCTCGACGTCAGCGACCGAAGCCAGGCGTGGACCTTCGAGTTCATGGAGTAGAGGCGTGAACCGGGGTGCCCGGGCCGGCAGCCGACCCGGGCACCGCCCAAAGCGTGCGGCGGGCGGGCTACGCGTGGGCGAAGCGCCAGGACCCGGAGCCGTTGTCGCGGTTGGCGTAGGCGTTGGTGTAGACACCGTGCAGCCCGGTGGCCGGCGCGGGCGCGCCGCCCATGATTTCCAGCCAGCCCCCGTTGGCGGTGCCGTAGTTGCTCAGGATGTGCACCACGTCCCCGGTGCGGATCGCGCCGTCCTGGGTCGAGGAGGTCTCGGCGAACAGGAACCACTCGCCGCTGTAGCCCTCGCGGTTCTGCTTCCCCGACGCGGAGACGCTGTACTTGCCGGAGTTGTAGCCCGCGCCCCCGCTCACGTCGAGGTAGGACGGGGTGCTGTTGTTGTACTGGCTCACCAGGAAGACGAGGTCTCCCGAGGTCACCGTTGCTCCGTCGGCCTTACCGCTCGCAGAGGCGATCTTCCAGGTGCCGCTGAGGCCCTCGCGTGTGGCGGTCGAGGCCGTGTCCACCCCGTAGCCAGGACTGGACGGCCCGGGCCCGTTGACCTCCAGGTAGCCTCCCGTCCAGCTCGCGAAGCCGTTCTGCAGGGTGACCGCGTCCCCATATTTCAGCTCATTGGCCATAGTTCCCCTTGTCCTCCTGCACAGGCTCATGGTTGGCCCGCACACCGTTCAGGAGGCTATCCAGCAGCGGGGAGGGAACGGCACCAAACGGGTCAAGCTGACTGAAACAGATCACACTGGCGGCGTATACCCACTGAACTTGCCTCGTATGACAGGACGTCTGCTCCTGCGCTGACCTGCGAGATTAGGCTGACAACCCGAGATAACCACCGTTGGTGCCACCAGCGCGAGTGAACGGGTCCAGTCGGCTTCCCTGGTGGCGGTGACGGCCCGCTCGAACCGGCAGAAGGCGGACCAGGACCCCGCCGAGTGGCTGCCGCCGGCCCCAGATGCGCTGTGCCGGTACGGCGCGGAGTGGACCGCGACCAAGCTGCGGTGGGGGCTGGCGGTCGACGAGCTGGAGCAGGACCGGCTGCTGGACATCGCGGCCGGCTGTGGCGGCACCGATGTGGAGTTCACGCCCGCCCCGTAGGCGCGTCTTGCAACGGCAGAGGGCCGTTCCCGCGCGGGAGCGGCCCTCTGACTTGCTGAACTCTCACAGGGGAGCGGCCCAGGCCGTGGCTGGTCGGCGCTACGCCTTGCCTGTGGCTTTGAAGCGGAAGCCGAAGAGGCCGCCCTCTTCGTCGTCGGTGAGGCGGGGGCTGCGGATGTGGGGTTCGGGGTTGAATCCGCGCTGGGCGGCGGTGCTGAGGGTGTCGGTGTTGAGGGTGACGATGTACTGCATGTGCTCTTCCTCCGTGACTTCGGCTGCGAGCGCGAGGGCTCGCGCGACCTGCCGTTCGTCGACGCCGTCGTAGAGGTGGCTGTCGTGGATGAGGAAGTCAGGGCCGCGCTCGTGGCGGTGTGCGAGGACGGCCAGGGTGAGGTCGAAGCAGAAGATGACCATGTTGTTGATGCCGCGGCTGTCGTCGGCGTCGATCCGGGGCGTGATGCTGAGGCTGGTCCGGCCGGCCTCGATGGCGAGGTAGGCTTCGCGGCCCTCGCCGTACAGGCGCTGGGCGTACCGGGAGAACAGCAGGATCGCTTCGTCCGTCTGCTGGCGGCGCTCTCGGAGGTCGAGGTCGACGGCATGCTGAAGTTCAACGCTCTTGGCGGTGATCTGCCGGGCGCTGGCTTCGAGGGCCTGCGCGGCGTCGAAGCGGTGGCGAAGAGCACCGAGAGCGGCCTCCTCCCGGCCCAAGGCTGTCTGCAGGGCGGTCAGGGCCTCCAACGCTCCACCGTCCGCCAGCTCGCGCAGTAGGCGAGCCTGGTCTTCGCCCAGGTCGGCACGTTCCTGACGCCGGGCGGCCAGGCGAGTGGTGAGTTCCTGGATCTCCTCCTCCAGGAACCTGCGCCGGTTGCGTACGACGGAGTGGTGGAACGCCTTGACGTCGTCGAAGCGACGTCGGACCTGGTCGTTGAGGATGACTCCGAGCTCGCGGTAGGCCGGCTCGAGGTAGGACACCTCGACGTCGGTGGTCTCGGTGACCGCGTCCCGGAGTTCTTCGAGGTTGTGCTGGTCGATCACGTCGTCCTGGGCGAGCTGCTTGATCCGGCGGCTTACCTGGTCTGCGCGCTCTTTGAGGCGCTCGTACTCAGGGACGACCTGGAAGGCGGCAACCTGCGTCCGCAGCCGTTCGACCTGGGCTTCGGCGAGAGTGATCTGGCCCCTCAGATCGGCCGTGGACCCGACGATCCGTCCCCATACGGGATCGTTGACGGCCTTCCTCAGCTGGTCTCTGGTCGCCTTGCGGGCGTTGAGCTCGCGGTATCCGTTGACCAGTTGCCAGTCCAGCCCAAGGAGGTAGGACAGGTTCGACGATGCCTCGGCGGCCGCCTGTCGGGAGAACGTCCGGGTCGGCTCGTTGAAGCCGTGAGCGGAGACCCGGCGGATGAGGAACGACAGGAGCGTGCGACCACTCACTCCGGGATGGTCGCCATCCAGCCCGAAGAGGTCCCGCTCGATGACGCGATTCCACTGCTCCACGGACAGCTCGACGTTCTGGCCACCTGCGAAGAGCGTGTCGGCCGGCACACCGGATACGTCTCGGCTCAGCGACACGACCTTGGGATTGTCTCCGCGCCGTCGTACCTCAAGCGGATCGTCCTGCCACGGCCAGTCCATAGCGAGGCCGAAGGTGATGTGGCGCAGCGCCTTGTTCGTGGCCAGCGACCCGGAGGACTTCGCCCCCAGAAGGAAGTGAATCAGTTCGATCACGCTGGACTTGCCGGCGCTGTTACGGCTGTCGGTTTCAGCCGACGACGAGGTGGTGTCCGCGACCAGCAGGTTCAGTCCCGGCGAGAACTCCACCGTCTTGAACCGCGCGTCGTCAGCGCTTAGACGGCGCAGCATCCGTACTCCTTGCGACGAGAACGTCCTGGACCAGCTCCACCGCACCCATGGCGAAGAGGATGTCCAGGGCCAGAACGAACCACTCGAACGATACCGGCGAGGTATGGGCCTGATCAGCGCGCCAGCCCTTCAGCCTCGCCCACGTCTGACTGACTGTCCGCGGTTCATCGAGCTGGAGGAGAACCTGCGCGCCGACAGCGAGCAGGCAGCGGTCAGGAGCGATTCCTTTCGTTGGAGTGATCATGCGGTCAGTCCGATGCCCGGTTGCCAGCCAGCGGGCGGCGTCTCGAAGATGTCGCATCGTTCGAAGAAGTGCGCCAGGACAACAAGGGCGGCGCGCAGCACCTTCGGTCGCGGCTGGGCGTTCCCCAGGAAGTACATCTTGAGCTGCCAAAGAACGTCGTCGGCGTCGCTGTAGTCGCGACGCACCTGCTGGTAGTACAGCCGGAAGCCCTCTGCGACCTCGTCGTGCTCCAGCTCGCTCCGCGTGCCGGCGTAGAACGCGTCTACCAGGTAGCTCTGTCGCATGCCGCGGAGGAGGTCCTCCCGATCCGCTCCTTCGATCCGGTTGAAGTCCAACTTCTCCACCGGCACGTCAGGCAGGGACATCAGAGGGTTGGACTCGGCGCGGATGTCCTGCAGCTGCTTCAGCAACGGCGCCAGGTCCTCCATACCGATGCCGAAAGTCGTGTCCTTGATGGGGATCTCGCAGCGGAGGACGTCCTCGGTCTCCATCTGATCAAGCTGCATGCACTCGCGCCACAGCCGCCGGGTGCCCATCTGCTCGAATCGCAGCGAAGGCATGCTGTCCCGCGCGCTTGCCAGCAGAGATGTGACTTCCGGATGCACACCCCGCCTGTCGTTGTGCACGAAGACAAAGGTGTCGAATTCGCCGTTTCGTTTGGCGACCGCCCCCGAGAGATCCCCGTCGAACTTCTTGCGGATCTTGTCCGGCTTCACGGTCTGTGGTGCGTAGCAGGCGTACAGCTTTCGCGAATGCAGGCTGAGGCCATCGGCCGACCTGTCACCCAGACTGCCAGCCGTGCGCACGTCGAGGAAGTCTGGATAGCGCAAACACATCAGCCGATGGAAGAAGTCCTCAAACTCGTTCTCGTAGAGCTCCGCCATCAACTCGAGGAACTTGACGTGTGCATACATCCGCTGCTCAAACAGCATGAACCCCCCTTGCGCACAGAGCTGCCAGCGTAGCTGTGTGTAACTAGACCCAACACCCTTTGATCAGATCCTGTGGTTGCTCACGCCCAGTCCGCGCCCACCTCCCCGAGGAGCGGGTGAGCTTGCGCGCCGGCTTTTCATGTCGGAGCCCCACTCGCGGATGAGGGACTGGACCCGGGCTCCGGCCACGGCCCTCGTCTGGCAGGACGTTCTCGTGCTGTCGGGGTGCGCGAGGAGTTTGCCGGTCGGTGGGGCACGGTGTGAGCTCGGCGTCTACGGCCAGGCGGCGACTTCCTCGATGGTGTCCGCGATCAGGACGGGCAGGTGTTCCATGGCCCGTTCCAGGATCTTCTCGATGGGCACCGCGTGTCGGCTGCCGTCCACGTTGATGTGGTTCGCCCACTGGGCGGGCTGGTAGCGGGCGAGCATCGACAGCGCGTACAGCACCGCCCACCACGCCATCAGCGGATGGAGTTCACGCGGCAGGCCCGCGACGGCGGGGAAGAAGTAGCGATGCCCGGCATACTTCCGGGTCATCGCGGACAGGCGTTGCAGGCGTTCCTCTTGGCTGCCTGTCTCCGGGGGCATCTTCCAGTGCATGGACAACCAGCCGGCGTTCGGGTGGCTCCGCTCGTAGTCCGGCTCAGCGTGGTCTCCCGCCCGGCGGCGGGCGAAGTCCTCATACTCGGCGGCGCCGGGGTAGCTCTGCAGGAACTCATCCAGAGCCGTGCGGCTGCGCGCGTCGACGACGCGGTCCAAGATGTCGCCGACTTCGACGGTGAGCAGCGGGTGGAAGTCGATGCCTCTGATCATGTCCGTGCTGGCGTACAGGGGCGTGAACCGCTCCCGGCCGGTCAGTGGGTACTCCAAGTTGGCAGGGAGGGTGTCCCAGACCTCCTCCAGCCGGCGACCGTGTCATTGCCCCAGACTGGTGACCGCAGCAGCTCACTGAGCCGTACGAAGCTGCCGGCAGTGCCAGCAGGATCCGTGCGGATCTCGATGTCGGCGAAGTCCAGGTGGTAGCCAGAGGCATGGATGCCGTGAGAGGTCAGGTTCCAGTCCTCGCCCTTGAGGCCGACGGCCGCGGCCGCGATCGTTCTGCCAGCCTGACTCAGACCGTAGAACACGAGCAAGGGACGGGTCTGCGGGCCCACGACCTCGGCGGCCTTGAACATCTGCTGCGCCTGCTCCAAAGCCGTGGCGTACGTCTTCGCCCGCGCCCCACCGCTCGCTCTCCCCGGTCGGCTGGAACGACTGGCCCGCAGCCTCTCCCACGCATCAAGGGGATCCATCTGCATGTACATGGAGAGACGCTATCCAACAGCTGGGGTCGTCGGAGGGCGTTCTCACGGGCAGCCGTATCGACCAGCGACTGCAACGCACCCGCTCGGCCGTGCAACACCGGCACTGCAACACGCCTCCGCGTTGCACCCCTGGCCTGCGCAGATACGAGCCCAAGGCCATCAAGGACCGGTGTTGCAGCCTGTGTTGCACCGCCGTCCGGTGCTGGCAGGCAAGACGAAGGCCCCGGGGGTCACGACGCCCCGGGGCCTCCACTTCGCTGACCTCCCCCGCTCAACGACGAGCCGGGAAACCTGTCACGCCCAGTCCACCCCCAGCTGCGCGAGGGCGGCCAGCTGGTCGGCGGTGAGCTTGTCGCGCCTGCTCTTGGTGTTCGAGACCCACACGCCCAGCTTCACCACCACCGGCTCCGCCTCGCCCTCGACCGCGACCTCCTCGCCGTGGGCGCGCGGCACCGGCCGGTGGGTGCCTTCCCGTTCCACCCACTGCGCGAGGGCCGCCAGGCCCCGCTGGAACGCGTGCTGCGCCTTGCTCGGTCCCTTCGCCGTACGGCTGGCCGCCGGGGCCGGAGGCGGCGCCTGGGCGGGTTCTACGCCCAGCGCGGTGAGCCGCTTCTGCTGCTCGGGCAGCAGCCGTGCCCAGGTGGTCGGCTGCCTCTGTTGTTGGAGCCAGCGTCCGATGTCGTCGCCGTCCATCAGCACGCCGGGCGCGATGTCGGGCAGGCTGCCGTCGGCGTCGACCAGGTCCGCGAGGACGCGGTAGTGGCGCTGCCAGTCCAGGGGCCAGGGGCAGTTCCAGTCCTTGTCGATCGCGGCGAGCTGGGCGGCCCGGGTCGTGGCGGTGTCCTGGTTCTTCCCGAGTCCGTTCTTTGCGCCCTTGCGGCGGAGGTTGGCCATGTACTGGCCGATGGGCACCATCTCGTCGTCCTCGCCCCACATGGCGTCCTGTCGGGGGGCGAGGTGTCCGGTGGCCTTCCGGTATGACCGCAGTGCGGCGAGTTTGGTCTCCCACGCTTCCTCGCCGGGCTCCCACACCATCCCGGCTTCCGGCGCGTCGAGCAGGGTCTTGCGCCGCTCTTCGAGTTCTCCGGCGCGCAGGGCCTTGCGCTGCTGGTGCACCCACCGTCCGAGGGGGAAGTCCTTGGTGACGCCGACCTGGGTCTCGGTGTCGTACGGGACGGCGTACAGGCCGGTGATCTCGTTCTCCCTCCGCCACCGCAACAGGGCCTGGTAGCCCTCCAGCCATACCAGGCTGTCGGGCCGGTAGACCCGGGTGCGCAGGAACGCGGCGATGGTGGCGGTGTCGCGGGGGCTGGAGAAGTGGAGCAGGGCCGACTCGGCGGCGGTGTTGGCGCCGCCCTCCTGGCCCTCGCCCTCGCCACCGGTCCCGACGATCCGCCCGTCCTCGTCGCGCCGGAGGTGGACTTTGCGCTGGCCGTGGGTGAGGGCGCGGGAGGCGAGCTGCTCGACCAGGCGCTCGTCGTGACTGCGCAGGCCCTGGAGGACCGCTACGAGCGGCTTGTAGCTGGCGGAGGCGACCATGTCGGTCGGGTCCTCGCCCGGCTCCAGGAACACGGGCACGATGATCCGCGCGACCTTCGTGCTGCCGTCCTTGTTGAGGCGGAGGGCGCGGCCGATGTTCTGGACGATTTCGACCTGGGAGCCGCGGGTGTCGGCGAAGCAGATTGCCTCGACGCCGCGTTCGCCGGTGATGTCGACGCCTTCTCCGAGGACGCGTACGGAGGCGAGGAACGCCCGGTGCACACGCTTGTTGTTCGCGTCGATGCCGTTGGCGAACTGGTGCAGGACTTCGCGGCGCTCGGTGACGAGGTGGTCGCCGCACAGCCACGCCGACCAGACCCGGTCCGGGGGTACGTGGCGGCCGGCCTCCAGCTCGTAGAACTCCGCGTCGATCGACGACTGCGGCAGCTTCTCCGCCTTCGCCAAATCCTCATCCGAGGCATCGTTGAGGTACAGCTCGGCGGCGGTCTCCGGGAGCTTGTCCGCGAACGCGGCGGCTTCCTCGACCTTCTGGTGGAACGTCATGACCGTACGCAGGTTGTACGCCGCGGCGTGCTCCAGGAGCGCGGTCTGCAGCAGTGCCAGGCGCCGGCCCCGCTGCGCTTCCTCGGACTCTCCGAGGCTGGGGGAGGGGTCGCGGATCTCCAGGACGTCGATCTCGAACCCGGCGAGGATGCCCCGCTCGATCGCCTCGCTCAGGCCGAGCTCGGCCAGCCACGCGCCGTAGGTGCCGTCCGGGTCGTCTGCCATGCTCGCGATGTCCAGCTCCTGGCCGCCGGCGCCTTTCTGCGGCCGGGCTGCGGCGAGGATGCGCGGGGTGGCGGTGAGGTAGAGCCGGAAGTGGGCGGGGATGCGGGCGTTGTCGTGGATCGCCGCCCAGGGCCGTCCGAGGTCGCCGGCCGTGCCGTGGGCCTCGTCAACGATGGCGAGGTCGAAGCCCGCCATCTGCTGGCCGTAGAGGCGCTCCCCGCCCGCCAGGGCGGCCTCCAGGGGCCCGCGGACCTTCCGCTGGCCCTCGGGTGCGTTGATGTCCTCGCGGTCCACGAGTGAGGCGTACGTGGCGAATACGACCACGGGCCCGTGCCCGGCCCACAGGGCGAGCTGGATCGGATTGGTGGTGGTGCGCAGGCCCAGCTCGTTGAGCACGCGGTCGTTTTCCAGCGAGCACACGGCGATCATCGGGGCCCGGTGGCCGACCTGGCGCCACGCCTGGGCCGTCTGCGCGAGCAGGTCCAGGGTCGGGACCGTGACGAGGATCCGGCCGCCCGGGAAGGACTCCAGCGCGCACGCGGCTGCCGTGATCGTCTTGCCCGATCCGGTCGCGGACACGATCGTGCCCCGGGCCCCCTGCGGGGGTACAGATGACTTTGCAGGGAATCCCACCCATTTCCGGAACGCTGACTTCTGATCGACCTGGTGCTCACGGAGCTGGATCATCGAGAGTGAACCTCACATGCATCTCTTGACAGACTCGAATATGGAGGGGGCAAGCGACGGCCCCATGAACGCTGTCAAGGGCCTATAGCGGGGCGATAGTTGACCTATATGAGGTGGTCAGGGAGGCATCGGTGCGAGAAAATGGGGGGTATGGACGAAGACTTCTGTGAAGTGATGCTCCTGCCCAGCTCCCAGTGTGACCACTGCCGAACAGCGCGATCGGAGCTTCCCCGGAGGGTGTACGTCACCAAAGGAGGAAACGTCTACCACAGGACGCCTAACTGTGAAGGAATCAAAGACGGTCAGCGGTACGCTCGTTGGAGAGGAGACGAGATCCATGATGTTCAGTCCGTCCCACGCAGCGATGTACAGGCCCAACGAGGAGCCTGTGAAGTCTGTCGTCCTGACCTGATTCGCAAACGACCCTGAGCGTGTCCTGTATTTCCTCCAATGGTACATGCTGCATCAATCTGATGCAGCCGCTATAGTGGAACCCGACACGAACGAGCGACCCCCAGTAGCCAGCCTGGCCCACGCAGTGGGCCCCAACGGTTCTGGAGGCGCAGCCGGAAGGACCGTCAGGCGGGGGAGCGCAGCGGACCCGCCCCGGGAGGGCGCAGCCCTCCCTCACTCCCCGCCAACTCCCCTACAGGAAGCCCCACCAGGCGCACTGTCAGACCCTCGCCAGCCTGGCCGCGCACCGCGCGGCCCGCCGGGCGCGCCGCGGCCGGCCTCCCCTGGATCCCGAAGCGCAGCGCAGGGATCCGCCCACGCTTCGCGTGGGCGCGGGGAGCGCAGCGACCCGCTCTCGCTGTCCCATCGCGCAGCGATGGGGTACCCGCTCCGCGGG